>JAFGXT010000129.1 GCA_016936495.1 Victivallales bacterium | reverse complement strand
GCGCCTGCAGTGGGCGCTATTTAAAGGGACATAGTGGCCTTGAATTGCCCGCCCTCAGTGGACCTGTTTTCCACGCCCGCCGCCAAAAAAGGAAAGAATGATTTGTGACAATGGCAGCGCGGCATATCTGGAAGGGCGTGCAGCGCACTGCCTGATTCTTGAGGGGCGTGAAGAGTTCGACAAAAACTTCACGACAGATGCCAAAGCACCAAAGAATAGTCGTACTGGCAAAGCCTACACCGCCAGCAGTGATAAGTTCAAAGAATGGGCGGCATCTCAGACAAAGGAAGTAATCTCGTCCACCATCTGCAATCATATTGAAGCAATGAACACTTCAATCCGCAGCCATGACATTGCCAGTAGTCTTCTGGCGGAAGGTGTCGCTGAAGGCGTGGTGCGTAATAAATACTGCGGCATTCACTGCCAGATCCGTATGGACTGGTTCAATACATCCCTCAACGCGTTGTGCGATCTGAAGACTACTGATGATTTGGAATATTTTGTCAGTGACAGCTTTAAGTACTGCTATCCTTGGCAGGTAGCGTTCTATCGGTCAGTTCTGTCCATCGCCATGGGCTGCACTGTCAAATCGATTCCCTGTTACTTTATCGCCGTTGAGAAGAAAGAACCGTTTCGCAGTGGTGTATGGTTGATAGACAACGATCTGCTGGAAAAATGCCAGACACAGAATGAACGGGCAATCCGGTATTTACTTGAATGCCGTCAGACCGGTATCTGGCCGACCGGGTATGAAGAACTCAGAACCATGGCAGAATTCTGATACACCCTCCGCCCGGTCAGTTCCCCTAATTAAGTTCCCTTCTTTTTGACCGGGCATTTTTAAACGTCAACGGCACGCAGCCGCAAAATTAGCTTTCAATTTCTTTATCGAGGAGATTTTCAATGAACCAGCTGAGTAGTGTAAAAAAAGGGAAAGACCGCCTGCCGCCGCGTTTGATGATCTACGGCGGTGAGGGTGTAGGTAAGGCGCAGCCAAAAGATGCCAAGGTGCTGACACCGAACGGATTTGTTCCCATTGGGAGTGTTTGTGTGAATGACAAGGTAATCGGCTCAGACGGCAAACCGTACAATGTCAGCGCGGTATATCCGCAGGGAAAGCGTAATGTCTATCTGGTTACTTTTCGCGACGGCAGTTGCACCCGTTGCTGTGATGAGCATCTTTGGCTTACCCGCACCAATGAGGAACGCCGTAATAAACAGGATGGTAAGGTGCGTAAGCTGTCAGAAATACAGAATACTCAGATGGAAGGTTTCAAGCTTAACCACGATGTACCACGTGTATGTGCGGTGGAGTTTGCGCAGTCACAGGAAAAGTTGCCGGTTGATCCGTATAAGCTTGGGCTATTTCTGGGAGACGGCTGTTTTAGTGGTCTGGCAACAATTATCCATTCCGGCAAAGACAATTCCGAAGACAGCCTTGGTTCTCTTGATGTTACCGTGCAGTGTAAGCGCGGCAGCCGTGGGGATGATCCTGATGTGGAAATCCTGTCAGTTCTTAAAGAAGACGGTGTCCAGAAGGATAAGAAATTTATCCCCAAAGCTTATCTGCATGCCTCTATCAATGAACGTATCCAACTTCTGCGTGGATTGTTGGATTGCGATGATGCTGTAAGTCTGCCTGGTGTAATTGAATTCAGCACTCTCAGCATGTGGTTGGCGAATGATCTCTGCTTCCTGATCCGCTCCCTCGGTGGTTCGGCAAAACTTGGCGAGCAGCGCGGCATGTATTCTTACGCTGGTAAGACCTTCTTTGGGGATGGCACCCACCGGGTACATGCTATTCTGCCACATGGGATTGTGACTGACTCGACAGAAAACAAACCCGGTATCTGGGACAATCCTATCTGGTCGATCCGCAACTCCATTACTGATATTCGTGAAATCGGCGAGGAGGAATGTGTCTGCATCTGCACTGACGCGCCGGATTCTCTTTACGTCACGGATGATTTTATCCTTACCCATAACAGCACCTATGCTGCGCAGATTCCGGGTGTGATCTTTATTGACACCGAAGGCGGGTTGTCTGAGATCAACTGTATACGCTTCCCGCAGGCTATGTCATTTACCGAAGTCATGGATCAGCTGAAGGAACTTTCCACCGAGAAACATGAATACGGCGCGGTGGCGATTGATTCCTGCGACTGGCTGGAGCGGCTGGTCTGGGAAGAGGTTTGCCGGGACTACGGAGTTAATTCCATTGAGAAAGCAGCTGGAGGTTACGGCAAAGGATATATCGAAGCGGCGAACCGCTTCCGAAGGATGCTGGAGATTCTGGACGCTCTGCGCATGGAGCGCAACATGGCGATTATCCTGATTGCCCATGCCAAGGTGGAACCCTTTAACGATCCAGAAAACGGAGTCTACGATCGGCATTCCCCGCGTCTGCATAAGCATGTCAACGCACTGCTAACAGAATGGTCTGATGCAGTGTTCTTTGCCACCCGCCGCATTGCCATTCAGAACGCCAATGTCGGAGACGGCAAAGTCGCCAAGGGAGTAGGTGCAAATGGCGGGGAAAGAATCCTGCGTTGTGAGGGTGGTCCTGCGTGTGTGGCAAAAAACCGTTACAGCCTGCCTTTTGAAATCCCCATGCTCTGGAAAGAGCTGATGAAACAACTCACCGAAAAGACAGAAAAGAAAGCGTCTTAATCTCACACTTGCAAATAGCCTATGAACCTCGCGGCAAAAGACTTTTGATAGACGTAATCTTTTTGTCGCGGGAAATGTGGTCAAGCGCACTGCGCTTGCCAGGGCTTGGGGCGGGTAGCCCCAAATACAAAGCAATATTTGACTCACTCTTTAAAAGGAAAAGAAAATGGTACAGATTGATTTTAACGCGCATGAAGTTGATCCGTCATCGGGTTTCGATCCGATCCCTGCTGGTAAGTATCTGGCAATGATTACCCAGTCTGAGCAGAAACCGGCAAAGAATGGTACTGGTGAATACATTGAGCTTGTATTTCAGATTCTTGCCAGTGGCCCTGACCTGACATCGGAAGATTACAAAGGCCGTCTGCTGTGGGAGCGGCTGAATATCTTTAACGCCAACACGACAGCTGTGGAGATTGCCCGCCGCGATCTGTCAGCGATCTGTCATGCGGTTGAGGTTTACACTCCGGTGGATACGGCAGAACTGCATAACCTGCCACTGGTGATTACCGTCAGTTGTAAAAAGCGTGATGACAACGGCGAAATGTCAAACGAGATCACCAAATATGAAGCCAGACCCAAGCCGCAGGCAGAAGAACCTGAGGAAGAACTGAAACCCTCTCCCTGGGGCAATAACGAACCGGCCAATCAGTAACCCCGATCCCGGATCTGAACGCACAATACTCAATTTACAAGCAGAATCGCGGCAGGCGACTCTGGCAGGCCCTTATCGTCTGTCGCGAAAATGTCACCGGCGACACGCCGGAAGGAATTCTTATGTCAAATATTATGAAAGTTGCCTGTGGCTGGAGGCGACAGGAACAGCGGCACGTTCATGGCTGCGGACTGGATACGTTTTCAGTGAAATACGTCCCGGAAAACATTGCTGTAAAGTACCGTGAAAATGAAGAAGGACAACCCGTCGTAGAAAATGTCCTTATCTTTTCTAGCGAGGCCAATCCATGCATGCGTGAACTGGTTGACAAGTTGACTGACATACCTGCGGAGATGTACCGGACGGTGGCGCAGCTTGTGCAGGATAACGAAAGCAGCTATGGCCGTTTCATTCATTCAGTGATTCTTCCTGGCGGGGACATTGCTCATGCCTGAGATCGAAAGGAAGCGAACATGATTATTCTTGAGCTTCCGTATCCGCCGTCGATCAATCATTACTGGCGGATGGGTAATCATCATATGTACCTTTCCGATGAGGGCAAGCGCTACAAACAGATCGTGTTCGGGATTGTGCGCATCGCCCGAGTTGCCCCTTTTATCGGCGATGTATCCCTGATCATGGATGCGTATCCACCGGACCGGCGCAGGCGGGATCTGGACAATATTCAAAAAGCGGTGTGGGACGCGTTAACCGATGCCGGTCTGTATGAGGATGATTCGCAGGTTAAGCATATGGAAGCATGGATGCGGGAGCCACTTGAACACGGCAAGATAATTGTAACAGTAAGCGGCATTCATGATCGTTTTAATCCTCCCGCCAATTCACTTGTGCCCTGTTAAACCGGAGATCACACTATGGCAAAAAAGCTGATGGTTTTTACCGATTGCCATATTCCGGTAATGAATCCGGTGGCGATAGAGATCTTCAAGAAAACCGTATCCCACATAAAGCCGGATATCAGTGTTTCCCTTGGGGATTTGCTGGATTGCGGCCAGTTTTCGCAACACCCGCCCACCTTTGGTGTTCCCGAGACGGATTACGAAGGGGATCTGCGGCTAGCCAATGAACTGATTGATTATGTGCAGGCAAACACCAGTGAACGAACCATTCTGATTGAAGGTAATCATGAATACCGGCTGGATCGCTGGGCTGCGCAGCATACGGAAGGACGTGGCGCGTACAATATGCTGGCACCGCGTATTCAGCTAATGAAGAACCGCAAGCGTTGTACTTACATTCCTTATGGCAGCACGGACGGGCGATATCCACACTACAAGATAAATTCAAGGATTATTGCCGTGCATGGCTGGAGTTATGCCGTAAATGCTGACCGCCGTCACCTGCAGATGTCCCAAGGCCGTAGTGTCCTGTTCGGCCATACGCATCGTTTAAGCCTTGTTTGCCACCAGAGCATCTATGGCGGTGATACCATCCGGGCGGTTAATTGCGGATGCCTCTGTAATCCTGTTCCGTTATACGGTACCGGCAGGCCAGTGGAATGGACAAACGGTTTTCTGATTGGCTACTTGGGCCGTCACTCCGATACGCTTTTCCCGGTAGACATTAAAGGAAACTTCGCAATTCTACCCGACGGATTTGGAATTGTTGCCTAAAATATTATATGGACTAAAACACATAAATGGTAAATGGCTTGTGATAGCGGTAAAAATGAAGTCAACATATTATTATGGGTATCTCGTGACGCATAGGGCGCCACATATAAGGAGATATTCATGATTACGCACTACTTTAAAGGCGAGTTACTAAGCAAAGCACGTAGCAATTGGTTGTTTTCCGTCCTTGAAAAGATGGCAACCTTTTACCTAGAAAAAGACTATGATCGATCATATGCGCGATGTTGTTTAATAGGGGGCCTTAAGTTTGGTGCATGGCTACGATGCTCGCACATCCCCGTCAGAGATGTTGACAAAACTATAAGCAAAAAATACTTCGAGTTTTTTACTAATAGCAGGAACGGCAAGCATAGGCGACTTTCGCATAGAGAGAAATCTGGTGTCTTGCTCGCAACGCAGATAATTGAAGACCTTTCAATAAACACCATCCCCCATAAAGCTGATATTGAAATGCGACTAGACGAATATGCCGAATATCTTTCGAGAGTTCGAGGGCTTACGGTAGGCACAATTAACAATCACGTTCGATATCTCCGGCCATTTATGCGCAAAATATTATCACACTCTATCGTTGATATTTCTTTAGTGGATACGGGCTTTATTCGTGACTATATTGTCGGTCTTTCGAATTGTAAAACTACTCAGACTAAGTCGTGTACGGTGCTGCGTGGTTATTTCAAATTTTTAGAAGTTAACGAAAAATGTTCGGCGCAACTTTATTACGCAGTTCCACGCGTTGCAACGATGCGTTCTTCTTTATCACCAAATGTGCTAGGAAAGGGCGCGATAGACCAACTCCTTGCGTCAATAGACCGCACGTCACCGAAAGGTAAACGAGACTACGCTTCAGCTTTGTGCCTTATTGACCTAGGACTGCGTGTTGGAGATGTCGCGGTTCTCACAATAGATGATATTGACTGGAAAAAAGGAGAAATTCGAATACCCAACTCTAAAACGAAGATGAGTTTTAACTTACCAATTTCAAAACGTCTAGGCGAAGCATTAACTGATTATATCAAAAATGGACGCGGTAAGCATTCTTCTAGAGTTGTATTTTTTCAACACAAAAAGCATCTCACTGGTTCGCCTGTAACAAGTGGAACTATTCGGTCCGCTATTAGCGTATACTTTCATAAAATTGGCTCCCGTAGAATGGGAACACATCAGCTTCGTCATAGTCTTGCAACAAACCTGTGCAGAGGAGGCATTTCTTTAAAAACGCTAGCGGATATTCTTGGGCATAAATCAATAGAGACAACCCGCCTGTATGCTCAGTTGGACATAAACACCCTTAAAAGTATTATGCAGAAATGGCCGGAGGTTCAACATGAATAGCATGATGATGAAAGTCTGCCAATATATCGATTATCGCCGTAGCCTTGGCAATAAACTTGCAACAGAATCGAACGTTTTAAAATCATTTGCTCGATATGCCGATACATACGCTCCAGATGAGCCCGTATCGACAAAGTTGGTGCTCGCATGGATAGAAACCTCAAAAGCAAAAAGGATGTGTAAAGCAAAGCGTATGGATGCCTTGCGCCCATTTACCCGATATTTATTCGCTGAAGATACTCACACGGAGATATTACCTACCCATCTATTAGGGCGCAGTTTTGAACGGACAACCCCATATATCTACACAAAGGAGGACATTCGTGCGCTAATGCACGCAGCCGATATTGTAGGTAGAGATTATCGGCTTAATCACGAGACTTACAAAACATTAATCGGATTGTTGGCGTGCACAGGTTTGCGTATCCATGAGGCTTTGGCGTTGAATTGTTCTGATGTAGACCTTAATGAAAATATTATAACTGTTCGGGAGAGCAAAAATCTTCCCATGCGCCTTGTTCCTTTTGAAGCATCGACATCAATTGCACTTCTAGCGTATTCTAGATTGCGAGATGATAGGCATCGAATGGGGATACCCTTTTTCCGTGGACCGTGGGGCGGAAGGCTTAGGTACGATACTTTTACAAAAGTATTCAGGGTTATTCGAAAAAAGGCAAACATAACAGATGGAAAGGGAATGGCAACTCCAACAATATACCACTTACGACACACGTTTGCCTGTAATTGCTTATTAAATTGCTATCGCGCAAATAAAGATATAGATAAATCAATCCATGCTTTATCTGTATATCTTGGCCATAGCAATTTAGCGAGTACATATTGGTATCTCACGGGGATTCCGGAATTAATGACCCTTTCTGCAGCACGCTTCAAACGCTGCGAGGGCTATTGTAAATAGGAGGTTTACTATGCTCAACAAAGATGAGCGCATGATAAATTATATCGAGGATTTTTTCTGTAAGTATATGATGCAACAACGCAACTGCAGCCCTGAAACAATTGCATCATATCGAGATGCCTTCAATCTTTTTTTGGCGTTTCTGCAAAAAACGCAAAAAACCTTACCGCAAAACATTGTGATTTCCGATTTTAGCTCAAAAAACGTCCTAAATTTTCTCGATTACCTCGAATCATGCAGAATGAATAAAACAGGAACTCGAAATTCCAGGCTTACCGCACTTCGTACTTTTATCAAGTATATTACTATGCGTACTCCTCTGCTTACTGTAAAGGTGCAAGCTATTCTAACGATTCCCATAAAAAAAAGTTGGAGCTTTGCTTTAGAATATCTGGCCGGAGATGAAATTCGGTCGGTGTTAAATTCGATTGATCAGAACACATGGAGCGGGAAGCGTGATCATGCACTTTTTGCGCTCATGTATAACACAGGGGCGAGAGTATCAGAAGCTATTAACCTTACGGTATCTAACTTTAAACTGCTCAACTCTGGAACTGTCCATCTTTTGGGTAAAGGACGAAAAGAAAGAACCCTACCATTGTGGAAGTCAACAACAAAGGAATTAGCCAATTGGATTAACTTTAATGGTTTCCCCAAAAACGGGATGGTCTTTCCAAATGCTAAAGGCCAACAAATCACTCGTTCAGGAGTCATAAAACGCCTTAAGGAAATTGTTAAATGCGCCGCTCAAAACTGTCCATCGCTGGCAGGAAGAAGAATAACACCACACACCCTACGCCATACCACAGCAATGCATCTGCTGGAGTCGGGTGTTGATATCACTGTAATTGCCATGTGGCTTGGGCATGAAAATATTCAAACTACTCACGGTTATATTACCGCAAATATGGCATTAAAAGAAAAAGCCTTAAGTTCTCTTCAAGAACCGAAACAAAAAAGCTTCCGATACCACCCAAGCGATAAGCTATTGGCCTTTCTCAATCAACTCTGATTATGTGTAGTAAAAACAGCGTGTCTGCGCACTCCAAAGGCATTATTATCCCTTTGGAGTGCCCTTCCTCAATTAGCTCCACATAATATTTTAGGCAACAATTTCCTCATTATGTGGAGCTCCACATAACCATGAGATCAAAATTTAGCACACGTTTAATGGATATTATTATGTCTGATAATTCAAAATCAACCGGGTCTTTCATTCAGACCTGGACAGGAAAGAAATTTGACTTTATGAATCCAGAATCGGATTCAATCGTAATTGAAGATATTGCGCATGCTCTATCCCTTACCTGCAGGTTTGGTGGTCATACCTTAAGATTTTATTCTGTAGCTGATCACAGTGTTAATGTTGCACGGCTGCTTGCGTGGGAGGGGCATAGCATTCCGACGATTCAGGCTGGACTACTTCATGATTCAGCGGAATCATTCTTGGGTGATGTGGTTACTCCGCTGAAGAAAATGCTTCCTGCTATCAGCGACATGGAAAAGAATATATCTTCTGTCATGCTGCAGCGATTCTGCGTTGATACCTCGGACGTGGATTTTGATGCCATCAAACTGTCTGATCAGATTATGCTGGTAGCAGAAGCGGAAACAATTTTAGATAATCCGCCGATTAACAACTGGACTGAGCGTTATCCCAAAGTGCCAAAATATCTCCGACTGCATATCTCGCAAACACCCAAAGAAGCGGAGTACTATTTCCTCGCTGCCGCAAAGTTATTGCTGGACGTGGAGATATCGTGATGTCCCTGCGTTACTATCAGCGCGATGCAGTAGACTCCGTCTGGAAATATCTGCGCACCCATGATGACAATCCCTGCGTGGTGATCCCGACAGCTGGTGGCAAGAGTCATGTACTGGCTGAAATCTGCCGGGAAGCGGTGCAGACATGGCATGGACGAGCGTTGGTACTGACCCATGTGAAAGAATTAGTCGAGCAGAATGCTGCGAAGCTTATTCGTCTTCTCGGAACAAATATGGTCGGCATATATTCTGCTGGGTTGAAATCCCGTGAGACAGATAAGCCGGTAATTGCGGCTGGTATCCAGTCTGTTTACCGCAGGATTCATGAGTTAGGCGTATTCAATCTGGTGGTTGTAGATGAAGTGCATCTGATCCCGCCGGATCGTGGCCCTAACAGCAGCGAAGGAATGTACCGCAGTTTTCTGGCCGAAATGCTACGTAGGAATCCCGGCTTGCGGGTGGTAGGACTTACTGCCACTCCCTACAGAATGAGTACGGGTGACATCTGCAGCGAGAAGAATATCCTTAACAACATCTGCTATGAAATCGGCGTGCGGGAACTGATTGATCAGGGATTTCTGTCTCCTTTAATCTCCAAGGCTGGCAGGTTGAAGGCTGATACTTCAGGGCTGCATATCCGAGCAGGTGAATTTCTCACCAATGAAACAGAATCCCTGATGGATACCGACGTGCTGGTGAAATCAGCCGTTGGTGAAATAGTTGAGCTTACCGCAGACCGTAACGCCTGCCTGATCTTTGCCGCAGGAATCAAACACGGTGATCACATCGCCAGAATATTCCGGGAAGAGCATGGCATTGAATGCGGTTTTATTACTGGCAGTACTCCTGTTTCGTTACGGGATAAAATAATCCGGCGTTTTAAAGGGCCGGACGAACTGGACGTAGAACAGGAGCAACAATCGGCACTATTTATTGAACCAGAAAAGCCAATCGAGCCACTCAAGTACCTGTGTAACGTCAATGTATTAACCACGGGTTTTGATGCGCCGCGCATTGATTGCGTGGCCATGCTGCGACCTACCGCTTCACCGGGGTTGATGTACCAGATGATAGGGAGAGGATTCCGGCTGCACCATTCAAAAGAGAACTGCCTTGTCCTGGATTATGCCGATAACATTGTCCGCCATGGGCCGGTAGATTGTATTAAAGCCGGTGATCGCCCAAAAGGTAAAGGTGATCCACCTGCAAAGGAATGCCCGAAGTGTCGGGCGATCATACATGCAGGTTATACCGTCTGCCCCCATTGCGACCATGAGTTCCCTCGGCAGGAAGCACAACATGCAGCCCATGCTGGTAACGCCGCAGTGTTATCTGGTGAAACGACCATTGAAGAATATGACGTGCAGCATGTCAGCTATACCGTTCACCATAAACGTGGCGCGGATGAAAGTTATCCCAAAACTTTGCAGGTCGACTATTATGTTTCCATCACGGAAAAGTTTTCCGAGTGGCTCTGCCCGGAACATACCGGCTACGCCAGAGGCAAATTTGTGAAATGGTGGATTGCCCGCACAGATATGCCTTTACCTGATACTGCGTCTGATGCTGTGGCAATCGCGGAAGCCGGTGGGTTGGCAACAGCAAAGCGCATTACTGTAAAGTCCGTATCCGGTGATCAATTTGACCGGGTTGTTAAATATGAACTTGGTGATAAACCCGCGCCAGTAACGGTCGAATCCAAAGAGGAACGTCTGGCACGAATTCGCCGTGAGGACAGCTGGGACGATGAGGACTTTTCTTTCACTGCAGCACCAGCATATAGCAACGATTTCGGTCTGACTTTCGATGACGATGATATTCCATTTTAAGGCATGCTACTTTTATGAGCAAAGTTTGTCCTGATCCCCTAGCTGTGGCGGCGGTATTGAAACAGATATTCTCGCCCGGTGATGTGTTCGAGATCCGTGCACTGGAGGCTTCAGTGCAGGGCAATCGCCGTCCGCATACGGAGATCGGTTATTTTGATTATGACCATATCGATTGTATGGGGCAGGAATTGAACCGGTTTCTTTTTGCCAAGGGGATATATTATACGCCGAATCCGGTGATGCCTGAACTTCTGGCACGTGCGGCAAATCGCATGAAAGATGCGGGGCGCGATCCCTCCACCAAGGATACTGAAATTCTTATACGTCGTTGGCTCTTAATCGATTGCGATCCGGTACGGCCTTCAGGTATTTCTTCTACCGATGCTGAACATGAGCTTGCTCATACAATGGCGAAGAAAATCCGCGACGGCATGGCATCCATCAACTGGTCGAAGCCGATATACTGTGATTCCGGTAACGGCGCGCAGCTGATGTACCGCATTGATTTGCCCATAAATGATAACGACCTTGTAAAGCGTGTGCTTGCTTCTCTGGCTATGCTTAATGACGGTAAGGTTGAGGTGGATCAGTCGGTCTGTAATCCATCCCGTTTGTGGAGGTTGCCCGGAACACTCAATTGTCGTGGCGATCACACAGCTGACCGTCCGCATCGTTTAGCATCCATCATTGATATGCCGGATACACTGGGCATCGTTACAATAGAGCAGCTTGAGCAGGTAGCAGCTAATGCTAAGGCAAAAAGCAAACAGACTGTTGACCTCTCGGCAATTGCCGGGGCTGCACCGATACGCAGCAGCACGTTCAACATCGACGACTGGATCAGCAGGTATTGTCCCGACATCCAAGGCCCGTCTGACTGGCAGGGAGGGCGTAAATGGATTTTCCCGGTATGCCCGTTCAATGAATCTCATAACAACAAGAGTGCCGTACTCATTGAGCAGGCATCCGGCGCGATCGCCTTCAAGTGTCATCATAACGGTTGCCGGGATTATGGCTGGAAAGAGCTACGGGAGTTAAAAGAACCGCCGAAACCACAGCCCGCTGCCCAGCCGGTGCGTGTGGATGCGGTTCCGGTCAAAGCCCATGCAACTCATCAACCACCGGACGATATCGAGGCCAAGCCGTTATCCGAGCTTTTTGAAAAAGTAACGGAACTTGATCCGCCGCTGATCCACGGGCTGCTGCGTGAGGGCGAGACCATGAATGTGATCGCCTCTTCAAAGATGGGGAAGAGCTGGCTGGTTATGCGTCTTGCCATCTCCATCGCATCAGGACTTGACTGGTTCGGAATGCCGGTAGAGTATGGCAAGGTTTTGCATATAGACAATGAACTCCGACTGAAAACGCTTGTCTACCGTTACCGCAAGGTGGCCGAGGCTTTGAAAGTTCCGTACAACCTGTTCAGTCACAACCTGGAAGTAAAAAGCCTGCGCGGTCATCTGCAGGACTTGGATACTCTCGGCAGATTTTTCGCCACCATCAGCCCCGGCAAATACAAGGCGATCATCATCGACGCCTTTTACCGCACGCTGCCTGAAGAAACGGACGAGAATAATAACGCTGCGATCAGCAATCTTTACAACCGGCTTGATAGTTACGCGTCTCGCATACAGTGCGCCTTTATTCTGATCCACCATTCAAGCAAAGGCAATCAGTCGCAAAAGTCCATCACCGATGTCGGCGCGGGTGCCGGTGCGCAGTCACGTGCTGCCGACACCCATCTGATCTTGCGTCCGCATGAAATGAAAAATGTGGCCGTGCTCGAAGCTGCAGTCCGATCCTGGCCACCGCGTGAACCGATGTGTCTGCGTTGGGAATTTCCCTTGTGGTATCCGGCAAGTGAACTTGATCCGTATGCTCTGCAAGGTAAACCGCAGTCATCCACCAATGTCAAACACACATGGACAATTGAGGAATTCATCGAAAAGTGCGTCAAGCCGTTTGATCCCTGTTCACAGAAAAAAGTCATCTATGAAGCTGAGCAGTTGGGCATGTCGGAAAGAAAAACCCGCTCCATGATTGAGCTTGCCCAAAGTGAAGGGCAACTCGCCAAAGAACAGGATGGCACGAACACCCATCTTGTCGCAGTGCGTCCCGGTATTGCTGAAGGCACAGCCCAGATCATTGCAGCCCGTTTGTCTAAAAATCCCGATCAATCCATTGAAGAACTAGCGGAAGAGTTTGGCGTGGGAGATCGTTACATCAGAAAAATCAGACAGGCAGCTCTTAATGAACCTGATGATCAGTAAATCGCGGAACTGGACCGGAAATGGCGCGGAACTCCAGTTCCGGAATTTCGGAATTCCAGTTCCGCACTTTGAAAAGATAAGTCCTTGTTTACCAATGTGTTGACATTTTCAAAACTGTCACGGCGTGACGTCACGCGTGACGCGTCACGAAAAGCGTCATCAGTTCCGGCCTTCAAAACCCATAACTGCTTGTCAGTAAAGATATTCTTTGTCTGAAAAGCGGAACTGGACGCGGAACTGCACACACCCTTATCCCTACGGGATAAAGAGGACGTTGTAAAAACGTCCCTCTTAATCCCGAGGGAAGGGATAGACAGGCTGTGCGTTTGCCGGTGAGCAAGCTGGGCGAATTTTAGGCTGAAATTTTCAGTCAGAAATTCCGGGTTGGGTCGGGATAAATCCGCACGAAGAAACGGGACTTTCGGGAAGGGATAATGAAATAGCATGAGCTGACCTTGAAAATCGACGCGCACCCGCCATTCCAGCAAGCCCGGGAATGCCGCTCAAATGGCCCAGAATCGATTTTAACGGCTTCAGAGTATATTGGTAGCTGAGGGTAAATTGCAATGACTTAAAATCGCTTTAAATGATTGCTGTAAATAGAGATAAGTTCGTTTGCAGGGGTGGTTTGCATAGCAAAAAAACTTGCGAAATTTTCACCGCTTAAAGTCAGTCCGGTTTGCGGAGGTTGTCGATCATATATCGGATTGAGTTCATGAAGTTTTTGTCCGGTTCCGGAGTGTTCCAGTTATGCGGATAATATTTTGACAGTACACGAACCAAGGCCTCTTTTTCTTCCATTGATTCGGAATAGAACAACTTGAAGAATGTGAACAGCCTGTTGGTTACTTCGATGTTGAAAGTCTTCATCTCTTCATCGGTCAGTTTGCCTTCAGAATGATATTTCTCAATAACGGTTGTCCGCACACAATATGCAGCAACCGCCAAGGCAAATGATTTGGCCTCTTCCTCATCCATTATTATGTCCCCCTGTGTCCACTTAACCCTTTGCAACGCGGATTGATGATAAACCATAATACGGAAAAATCAAAAGCCTAATTCGAAATGGCCTTTTACTTTTCGTGTGCAGTACCACTTTGCCTAGCAAAATCCCCCTTCGAAACCAGTGCTGTTTTATACGGAAAACGAATAAAACAAGCCAAAATAGCCGAAAAGTGTTGCAAAGCACTACACCATGTCAAGGTACTTGTCAAAAAGTGTTAAATTTCTTGCGGAACGGAAGTACCCCCCACCAGAGACTTTGTTTCTACGCGGAAAAAAAACTGCGGCGTTGATATATAAGGACTTATGGCTTCGGAAAAAGTTGGAAAATTTGAGCGGATTTTTCAGCCTTTGCGCGGGGTAAATGCGCCAACGGTTCGGACTGGCGCATTTCGTTGGCATAGTAGACATATCTAATTGCGCAAATTGGCGCAATTAACTTTTGCTAAATAAGCTGCACAAGTTTGAGCAGGTAACTTCATAAGGAGATCAAATTGAGCACTATTTCAAACCAAATAATTATTGATTCTGAATTCCGTGACCTGATCCCTCCACTTACGGTGGATGAACGTAAAGGGCTGGAAGCGGATATTTTAGCAGAGGGTTGTCTTGACAGTTTGAAGGTATGGGAAACTGAACTGGGAAATATCCTTATTGACGGTCATAATCGGAAATCTATTTGCGATGCGCATGGTTTTCCTTATGAGGCGGAATCAATTCCCGGACTTGAAAGCCGTGAAGATGTAAAGCGCTGGATTATTCAGCATCAACGCCATCGCCGGAATCTTAATGAAGCACAACGGGCGATGCTCGCTGAAATTCTTGCTACAATGGATAAAGGAAATCCTCATCGTGGGCAAGACAAGTTAAATGCGCAAAATTGCGCATTTAACTCCCAAAGTGAAGTTGCCGAACAATTCAATGTCAGCCGCCGCTCAGTTCAATATGCCAGAAAGGTACGTGAACTCGGTATTCCCGCGCTTGCCCAGATGGTAACCGCCGGTCAGGTTTCTGTTTCAGCCGCTGCGGAAGTGGCGAAGTTGCCGGAAGATCAGCAGCGGGAGATTGTTGCCGGTGGGGTGGAAGCGATTCAGGAGGCTTCACGCCAGATGCACCGCAAGCAGGATACGGAAAATTATCCCGAGGAAAATTCCGTGTCTATTGAACAGGTTGAATCTGAACCAGCACCGATACCACAAATGCCTGAAGAAGACATTTTATTCTGCGCTCATTGCGGCAATCCCGCAAAAGCGGTTAAGGATTTTGATATCTTCCAGGGCGTGCGCTACTACGTGATCTGCCAGAATGAGGACTGCTCCATGCAGACGCCCCTGCGCAAGAAACGTGAAGAGGTGATCGAAATCTGGAACCGCCGCCAGTAATACGCCTGATAAATTCACAGTAATTCAATCGCTATACATTCATTCACAATAACGCAGGGATCTGTTTCTGCGCGGGAGGATGCTATGTCTTCAGAACTGAAAGAGGCGACTAAGTTTGCTGTTGAAAACTGGCCGCTTGATAAATTAAAACCCTATCAGGGGAATCCAAGAATTAATGATGAAGCCGTAGATTCAGTAGCTGATAGTATCCGGCAATTCGGTTTTCAGGTGCCAATCATTGTTGATAAGGACGGCGTAATTGTCGCCGGGCATACCCGTCTTAAAGCGGCGCAGAAACTTGGGCTTGTAGAAGTACCGGTGCATATGGCAAGCGATCTATCGCCCGAAGCTGCTAAAGCTCTGCGTCTGGCAGACAATAAACTCGGAGAACTTGCCGAATGGGATTATGAACTGCTGCCGATTGAACTGAAAGAATTGCAGGATCTGGACTGGGATCTTTCGACTTTGGGTTTCTCCGCAGACGAATTAGCTGACTTACTTGATGATTGCAATGGTACCGTTGGGACGGCTGATGCAGACGCACTACCGGAAGCCGATGATGATGCACCGATCATCAGCCGTCCCGGCGAGATTTATGCCTTAGGAAAACACCGATTGCTGTGCGGTGATGCGTCGGACGCGGATGGAATCAAGCGACTACTGGACGGACGGAAAATCGATCTGATGTTTACCGATCCGCCGTATGGCGTCAGCTATGCCGATAAAAACAAGTTCCTGAACGCTTCCGACAAAGGCAACCGCATTCAGGACGAAATTGAAAACGATCATCTTTCCCTGGATCAGACGGCAAAGCTGTGGCTCGATGTTTTCAGGAACTGGGTGCCATTCTATGCGGATCATTCGGCGTATTACATCTGCACCGCCTCGTCCAATGGTCTGCTGCCGCTGATGCTGGAGACCAT
>JAFGXT010000128.1 GCA_016936495.1 Victivallales bacterium | reverse complement strand
TCACTGATAACTCCGTCCACAATTTTCAATTCCATAAGATCTTTTGCGGAAATGCGCAGCGCCGAGGCCGCTTTTTCTGAATAACTGCGGTCATTCCATAATATCGCCGCGCAACCTTCAGGAGTGATTACTGAATAATAAGAGTTCTCCAGCATAAGTATCTTGTTGCCGATGCCGATACCTAACGCGCCGCCGCTACCGCCTTCGCCGATGACCACCGCGATGACCGGTACTGACAAATCAAACATTTCTCTGAGGTTGACCGCGATAGCCTCGCCTATATGCCGTTCCTCTGACGCCACTCCGGGGAAAGCCCCGGCAGTATCAATAAAGCAAATGATCGGAGTGCCCGCGCGATCCGCCACCTGCATCAGGCGCATAGCCTTGCGATAGCCTTCCGGATGCGGACAGCCGAAGTTACGGAATACATTTTCCTTGGTGTCGCGCCCTTTTTGAGTGCCAATGATCATAACCGGCTGACCGTCGATCTTGGCGAAACCACCGACTATCGCGGCGTCGTCACGGTATCTGCGGTCGCCGTGAAATTCCAGGAAATCGCTACAAATATTTTCAATATAATCCATGGTATAAGGGCGCTGGGGATGCCGTGCAAGCTGTACCCGCTGCCAGGGCGTCATGTTCTCATAAATCTCGCGTCGGGTCTCTTCGAGCTTACGCGTGAGCATTTCCAGTTCGTCAGACACATTCAGACTGTTGTCTTCATCAAGCTTCCGCCACTCCTGAACTTTTTTTTCCAGTTCAACAATAGGTTTTTCGAAATCAAGTACTATTTCCGCCATGTTCTTTTTCCAATCCTAATAATATAGTTTAATATTTTACACAGTTTATTGTCTGACCGTAGCGCTAATCTTCAATCACCACTTCAGTGTTTATGGGGACAATTGAATACAGCTCCTCAACATCTTCGTTAAGCATTCTTATGCAGCCATTACTGCGCGATTGCCCGATACTGTCACGCTCCCAGGTGCCGTGAATACCGTATCCGGTCAGATTATTCTTATCGGCGTCGGTCGAAGTCAACCGGAGCCAGCGGGTCCCAAGAACGTTGCGCTCATCGCCGAAAGGTATTTTCTCGCCATTAGGCGCATACCAGTCCGGATTGAGCGTTCTGGAGCTGATTTTAAAACTTCCGACAGGCGTACGATCCTGCTTGCCGATGCTGACGTCATAGAGTTTGAACAGCTCGTCGCCGTCATACAAATAGAGTTTATACCGGCTTTTGCTCACCTTGATGCGCCAGTTTCCATTATAAATAAATAAAGTCTGTCCCACCATGATGCTGTTACTGTTTAACGAAATGCCATTGGCCTGTTGAATAGCTGGAACTGTGGTATTGAACTTATTCGCCAGGCGCTGGAGGAAATCGCCGCGTTGAACCACATAACGTTCTTTTTTGCCGGGAAGCGGACAATTGGTGGTGAATATCTTGATGTTGATCCGTCCCAGTAAACGGGCGGCTTTATCCCATTCCGGGCTGGCTTCGTCATCAATGGATGCCAAAGCTTTAAGCGCCGTTTCTCTTGCCTGCGGATACTGACTGTCAGTAAAGAGTTTTTCCGCTTCGGCACAAAGTCGTACCGCCTCAGGATAAGTCTTTTGTTGCGAAATTACCGGACGTTGCGAATCCGCATCCGCAAACGCCATTGGCTTGTCGGGTTGAGCCTCAACCGCTACGGGAGTCTGTTCGCCGGGAGCGGTCGCATTCGGCGCCGTGCCGCTGCTCTTTCCTGATCTTAAAATATACCATACTCCGCCGATGATCAGAACCGTCAGAATAAAGAATACATAATACCTGCCGCAACCTTTTCTTTTGCCGTAGTTATTGTCTATTCTCTTAGTCCCGTATCCGAGAGTGTTCATTGCCGCCATAAGCCATTTACCTGAAATTATACGATATTCCTAATGTCCATTCCTTTACATCCGCACTACTATACATTCACAGTAACGCCAATTCAATAAAAATACAGAAAAGCTGCGCTTTTTGCTATTCCGTATCAGCGAACAGTACCGTTTCCTCGCCGTATGATGTGGCATGTTTTAAATAGAATTTATAGCCCAGTCCCAGAGAATTAAGCCATAACGGCACCGTCAACATATCGGTATAACCATTGTGATATACACATATAGCCAGGCGCGGACGGTATTTCCGCAGGGTCTTTTCCGTGCCTTTCAGCGCAGGAAGCTCAGCCCCCTCAATATCCATTTTTATAAAATCGATCTTCGCTATACTTTTATTGTCTACGAAATCGTCGATGGCGACAGTAACAGCCTTTTTTGCATCCTTGTCTGCATTCAGTAACACCTTGCTGCCCGGACCGTGTTCACGCATGCCAAGCTCCTCTCCGCTGACAGACCATAATGGATGCGGTTCCAGGCATATTCTGTCTTTCAATTCCGGATTACCGGACAAGACCCGTTCAAAAACTTTTATATTATCATCAATAAATTCAAAGGAAAATACTTTGCCTGAAGCCCCTGTTTTCTCGGCGAAATGCACTGCAGTATCACCCCAGCAAGCGCCGCCGTCGATCACATAATCCCCCGGCATGACGTCAATACTCTTTCCGTCATCACGCTGACAGGCATACTGGTCTATAAGAAAATTTATCATCAGACTCATCGGTCTGGAATAAATTTTGACGTTACTGTTGACGCTCGGCAGCTTGGATAAATCGCACCAGCGGATATCTCCAAGCTCAAAACCCTCAATGCTGAGAACATCTTCAGGATCGGAGCATGCCTCGTAATCCGCCAGCAATTCAGGCGTAATATATTCTTTCATATCCAGTATTTTTACTTTACGGCCTCCGAGTATGAGCAAGGCCATAATATCGACCATCACCTTGCGGGACGTCTCATCGGCAAGAAGATTGTATACTGCCTCAAATGCCTGAAGATTCGGCTCAACCAGTTGCTCTAAAGTCTTCTGCACATGTACCACCATAGACTTGTGGACAAAGCCGTTTTTGGCGTAAGCATCCATGAAATCCAGATTCTTATTGGGTTTTTCCGGTCCGTAACGCTCCTCGCAATAATTGTCGTTGTATGCGTTAAAATAGGACTCATTGATTTTCTTCATCAAAGCACAGTAGTAATTAGGCATTTGAAAGCTTCCCGTATTTTTATTTGTCATATGCAAACTATCTTAAAAAAGAATCCCAAAATACACCCCGCCAGGTCTTAATTGAAATATGCTTGCCAAATACCTGAATTGCAAGCAATGTTGTTCATAAAAATTAAACGCAAGCGCATTTGTCTTATTAACATTTTTCCATATATATGCCACTTGACATAGACATAATGCACTGTATAATATTATAAAGCAAAATCACTTTACTATATAAAATCAAGGAAAAAGTAAAATGAGCTCAACAAATTACAGCTACAGCGGAATTGTCCGTCTGGCTTGGGAACGGCACAAATTCATGAATTCACTGGATGGATACCCCGCGCTGGTAAGTTTGCACGGAATGGCACGCTTCGCCAAATTCACGAAAGACGATGAACTCATGGCGGAGATGCATACT
>JAFGXT010000009.1 GCA_016936495.1 Victivallales bacterium | reverse complement strand
AGTGGTCGATCTCGATGTGGGAAAACTCCATAAGATAGTGCATGATAAATGAATGGGTGCTCTTGTACATGATACTTTCCTCCGTTTTTGTTTGTTGTATTTGTTAAAACAAACGCCACGCGAAAAGTATCCGCAAAAAAAAGAGCGGGAGCCTTTCCACACCTAACAGAGGCATCACCATAGCCCACGAAAAGAATGTAGAAAGAACTCCCGCAAAATATATAATCGGGAAAATACAACTCTCCCCCGAGTTTATATAATGCGAGAGTACCTCCAACACCGTTCCTTTTCGTTGAAAAATTGGTGATTTTCCTGTTAGAAACGTTTGTTGAAAGCCACTATCAATGACTTTTATATAATTTTATAAATCTATTTTTTTCTTTATTCTGGTCTTACCCCTTTATGAATTGAATATACAAATAATATACCGTATTTTATACCCCGCGCAATTCATGAAGTCCACAAAATACACAAAATCAGGAAAACAGATAAGTAGCGATGGTTCAGGCGACAGTCTCAGCCATAACATTTTTTTAGTACGAGACCGACGTTCGGTTTGCTGCGCAGCTTTTTTCTTTAACTACAATTCATGGAGGGGATATTGGCGATTTCAGATTTTGTATCATTTTCGCCAAGCCAGTGGTGCGCTCGTGCATTTGAGCTCAATTACGCGCAAGTGACGGATAAATAACGGCAAAATAACGGACATTGTGCTATTGCAAAACAGCATTCTTTGCTTCTTGCAGGAAGGGAAAAATTATCAACTTTGCGTGGAAAGGTGCTCAAAAATGGCGGGCAGGATGCTGCTGGACGGCATGATTTTGTTGTTGATTGCCTCAATGATTTTTTCCGCGAGGAGTTCGCCGCAACGATGGCGGGGCACGCTGATGCAACGGCGCCCTTGCGGAACTCCAGTAAGTGTAAGCCCATCGCAGCCGATTACCGGAAAGTCTTGTTTGCGCTTCTGCATAATCCGTAGTATTTCGGGTAACTGGTGGTCGTAAGCGGCAATCAGCGCATCAGGCGTGCACCGATCCAGAAGCGTGTTGATTCCCGCGATCTCATCGCCTGCTACCGGACGGACATTCTGTAACAACTCCGGTTCTAATTGCGTATATTTTTGCAACGCGCGACGGAACATCTCAAATTTATGCAAGGCGCCGCTACCGGTCAGGCTCTGAAGCTGTCCCAGAAACGCGATCCTGCGGTAACCGTTTGTAAACAGGAAATCCACCGCCGCTTCCATTCCGCTTTCAAAATCGAATGCGACATACGGGATACCGGAATCCATCCCCTTATCACAACCGGTAATACAGGGCACCCCAGCCGCCGCGACTTGCCGGAGCAAATGCTGTTCTTCAATACCAAGCACTATTTTTCCCGCTGATTCTGTCATGCTGAAGTTATCCAACTTCAATAATCCAGTTGCGGGGTCAGCCTGAAGCATATTCAAAATCGGTCGATAGCCCGCCTGTTGAAGCGTATCGACCATACCGCTCCATATCCCGCCCCAGAAAGGGTGGACAAAAATACTTGCAAATCCTTCAAAAATAACCTCGATCAGACGATTATCCACAGCATTACGCTTGATACGGGTGCCGCTGCACCGTTTACGCTCCACTACGCCCTCTGCCGCCAAACGACGCAGAACCTTATTGATGGTTTTTACGTTTACACCAAATTCCTCCGCCAACTCAAGCGAAGTCGGCAGGACGTCAGAGTAAAATCCGTTTTCAATCCGATGTCGGATATCAGTTTCAATTTGAGGTTGTTTGTATTCCATAATAATAAAACCATACACCACAAACCATATAAATCAAATTAAAACCATATCAAAATCACTTTTTTGTTTAAAGACATCATTTTCTTATTGACATAATTAACGCATCACTGTATATTAAAGTCATATTAAAACCATATTGAGGCAGTCATGAAAACTTTTGCAACAGTAATAGAGCGTCCGGGAGAAGCCGCTTTCCGGGAGGTGGAACTAACCCCCAGGCGGAAAGATACGGTCGTCTGCCGTACCCACATGAGCGCAATCAGCACCGGGACTGACATGAAGACTTATCACGGCTTACAGCATCCTGAACAGTGCTATTATCCTTTGGTTCCCGGTTATGAAAACATGGGAGTGATAGAAGAAGAGGGATCATATGCTCCAGATCTAAAAAAAGGCGATCGTGTTATGATCAACGAATGTCGCAAATATCTGGACGTATGCGCCGCCTGGGGAGGTGGCACTTTGATGGTGCATAAAGATTCCGATACCGCCGGAGGCGCGGGAGATCCCTTGTGCAAAATACCGGATAACGTGAGTGACGAACAGGCGGTTCTGGCATATCTCGCCTGTGTTCCGCTCAAGGGCATTGAGCGTTTTAAGCTGAAACCCGATGACACGGTGCTGGTCTTCGGTGCCGGGATGGTGGGAATCAGCGCGATACAGATATTGAAGATAAAGTGCCCTGGGATACGAGTCGCATGTGTTGAGCCCAACGCATTCCGTCGTGACATCGCAAAAAACTACGCTGATGAAGTGCTTGATTTCAACGACAAAACCGAAACCGCTTTACAGGATATTACCAATGGACGCAAAGCGGATAAGATCATAGAATGTTCCGGAAATTCCGCCGTGCCGGGCGTACTGTGCAAGTTCATAAAAGACGGCGGCTGGAAAGATGATGATGAGCCCGGACACATTCATTTGAACGGAGACTACCCGGAAAAGTTGATTTTTGATCATTATCACCGCTGGTTTGTAAAAAACGTAAATCTGTCTATGTCCTGTGCGATAAAATGGAGCGGCAAGCCGCAGATTCTACAATGGATGAGCGAAGGCAAATTTGACACCGGACATCTGCCTTATGAAGTTTGGCCCGCGGGCAAGGCAAAGGAAGCCTTTGAGTATCAAAGTAAAAACGGCAGCAATGTGTTCAAAATCCTTTTTGACTGGAGGAACTGCTGATGCGTTTAGGTAATGCCGCGTGGGGACTGCGGGAAACTCCACTGGAAAGACAATTGCAGATAACCGCTGAGATGGGACTGGAGTTGCTGGAACTGTCGATTGCGGGGTACGACAAGGATTTTTTACAACTTGGCGCTACCGCAACACAAATCTCTGAAGTAAGACGGCTTTTCTCCAGTCACGGCGTCAAACTTGAATGTGCCTGCACCGGCAATGATTTTACCGGGAATGACGTTCCCGCACAAGTGGAAAAAACAAAAAAAGTAATTGATATTGCCGCGCAACTTGGCATTAAGTACCTGCGTATATTCGCAGGCTTTTCGTCAGATAGCGTGGTTTTCGGAGAGCGTTTTGCCATGGCGCTTGACGCGTTGCTCAGTGTGGCTCAATATGCCAGCATAAAAAATGTTATGCTGGTAGTTGAAACCCACGGCGGCGTGGCGCAAAACGGTAACGCGCTGGTGCATTTCAACAGCATCACCACCCGCGTGGATTGCTGGCATGAGATATTGAAAACCGGAGTATCGATAAATTACGATCCCGCCAATCTCGCTGCACTTGGAGCTACTGATCCCGTCGCTTTTTATGAAATATTCAAACAACACATTAAGTATATTCATTTAAAAGATTTCCGGGACGTGCCCGGAGGAGTTGTTCCCGCCGCCTGCGGCGAAGGACGTCTTGACTGGCATAAGCTTTTATCGGCACTGGATTCATTCCATGGCCCGGCATTAATAGAATACGAGCTGCCTGAAGATGTTGAAGACGGCTTGAAACGCAGTTTGATTTTTTTAACTCAATGGAGAAAGAAATGAGCAATAAACCCAAAGTAGTATTTATGCCCCACGCGAATATACAGTATTCGCAACTTGATCCCAAACGACGCGGCTGGGTGATCGAAAACTGTTACCAGCCGCTTTTCGAGCTGGTTCGCGATAACGATTATAAAATCGCTTTTGAAGCCTCCGGTCGCACGCTGGAAGTCATGAACGATGAATGCCCCGCCGTTCTTGCTTTATTGCGCGAACTGGTTCAGGCTGGCAGGATTGAACCCATCGGATCTCCCTTCATCCATGTAATGCTGACCAATATTCCTCCGGAAGTCGGCATCGACACCCTTAAACATGGATTGGAAGCCTGGGAACAGTACACCGGCGTGCGCCCCGAGACTGGCTGGAATCCCGAATGCGGCTGGGCAGACTGGCTCCCGGACGCATATAAAGAAGCAGGTTTCAAGTCATTAGTAATGGACGCCGACAGCTTTATGCTTTCTTTTCCCGAAATTCGTGAAGCCACCGGACTCAGTTATGATGTGCAGGGACACAGCAATAAAAATCATTTGTTCAAAATCGAAGAATATATCAAAGACAAACCTCAATTCCTGCGCTATCTGACCAATCCGTCAGTTGCGCCTAATGGTTTAAAAATGATTTTCCGCAGTGATTGCATGGCAAATCCGATGCTATGGTATCTGATGGGAGCTACCGAAGGGATGCGTGATGAACCGGTTTCTACAAAAGAACTCAAAGCGATGTTTGAAAAATGGCGTCCGCGTGTAGCCGAAACCGGAAGCTTTATAATGCCTTACGCCGAAGACGCCGAATACATAGGCAGTTCTGCTTATTTCTATGTAAAACAATTCAATCAGGCACGTTTCTTCGAGCCGGAACCAGGAAGTATCCAGCGCTTCAAGGAATTGCTGGATATGGCGATTTCGCTCGGCTACGAGCTTTCTACCCCGTCTGAAGTGATCGCAAACGCGGAAACTATCATAGAAAACGATCTCATCAGCAATATCGAAAATGGTTCGGCTTGGCACGGCGGAACCGCCAAGGCATGGGCAAATACCGAGTATTCACTCATCCTTGACCCGGTGTGTCGTTCCATATTTGATGGAATAACCGCATTGCGTAAGGTGCTAGGCAATACTCTGGAACTGGAAAATGCCATGAAGGCGGTTACCTCCGCTTACGTGTCCGATTCGCGCTGGCCGCCGCTACCGACCACGCCCGGACGCTTCAACGTGCGAGAGACGCTTGATGACCTTTATGCCGCCAATAACTTTCTGGCTCAGGCAATGGAGAACGGCGGAATAGCTTCCAAACGCGCCATTTACTCGGCACCGTTGATGTCCACCCAGATAAGAATGGTGGAAAAACTCCTGATGGAGAAAAGTTATTTCGGAGAATAACACTATGAAACCGGATAGAGTTCATTTTCAGTTGACCGGCAGATGCAACCTTGCCTGCTCATTTTGCGGACAGGAAAAAGGCTTGCTCGCCTGCCAGCCTGAAAATGAACTCTCCCTTTCCGAATGGTTACGCATTGCCTCCGAACTCGATCCGGGAACAAAAATTACTTTGTGGGGCGGCGAACCTTTGCTATGGGACGGGTTTGACGCGCTCGCGCGCGAACTGTACTCCCGTGGCTTTGAGCTCTCGGTCATCACCAATGGCACAATGATAGACCGGCATTTTAAAGTGTTGAATCAATACTTCACGGAAATATTTGTTTCCATCGACGGGGAAGAAGCGGAACACGACGCCATACGCGGAGCCGGAGTCTTTGCTTCGCTCAAACGTAATTTGCCCTTACTGGATTGCAGAAATGGAAAACTTATATTCATGTCGGTGATTATCGACGAAAAATGTGCAGATCTGCCCTTTCGCCTTGCTTATCTGAAACCGGATGAATGGATATTCAGTCAGCTCATATACCTGTCAGAAGCCGAATATGAAGCCTACCAGCAAAAAGCTCCAGCTCCATACCCGGAACTTTCCCGCTGGATCATGAATGATGACAGCTCTTACCTCCCCCGTCTTACCCGTGCACTCGAACAAATAGAGCATAACAAAAAATCATACCCTTTTAATGTTTCAGTTACCCCCCACGATTATCCGGAAAACAGATTTCTCGGATGCTTCTGCCCGGCAATGAACAAACGCCTGCATATCCGGCACGATGGCGAATGCGGCTTTTGTACAGATTTCTTTGGTATTTCACTGGGCAATGTTCGTAATGCATCAATCTCTGATATTTGGAACGGTACCCAGGCAGACGCATTACGGGACATGCTGAAAAAAGAGCCTTTGCCTATCTGCCGTCATTGCCCATGGTTTGGACAACAATTCAGATCGTAATATTCAAAATTTTTTTTGACTGGTTATTTAGTTCAATTTCCTTTGTTATTTTTTACGGCTTCTAAAAGTTTTTTTGTGGAATGATAATAAAAAACCTGTGTTCTGTTTTTGAGCAACAGAACACAGGTGGTTTTTATATATACGCGCGGATACTTATACGATAAGCGCTTCGGTTTCTCCATCGAACATGTGTGCTTTCGGCAGGAAAATGCGCATGTCGGCAACGTCGCCGACATTCACTTTCTTATGAGCATCAACTCTGGCGATAAATGAATGCGCGCCGGTATTCAAATATACATAAGTTTCTGAACCCATTGGCTCTATCACTTCCACGTTGGCTTTGATGGAAGGCATGTCAGGTGTGCTGTCAGCCTGCTCGGAACCGATGTCCTCAGGACGGGAGCCGAAGGTAACTTTCTTGTTGACATACTTTTCAATCTTTTCTTTCCATGCGTCGAGCATCTTGATTTCGAAAGTTTCTTCTTTGAAGTATATATCTTCGCCTTTTTTGATCAGTACGCCCTCAAAGAAGTTCATCGGCGGAGTTCCGATAAAACCGGCGACAAACTTGTTTGCCGGAGTATCATACAATGAAATCGGATCTGATACCTGCTGGATAATACCATCTTTCATTACGCAGATACGGTCACCCATGGTCATCGCTTCGACCTGGTCATGGGTAACATAGATCATGGTAGTTTCAAGCTGAGTGTGCAGTTTGCTGATCTCAGTACGCATCTGTACACGCATTTTCGCGTCAAGGTTTGACAATGGCTCGTCAAACAGGAAAGCTTCTGGCTTACGGACAATGGCGCGACCTACAGCCACGCGCTGGCGCTGTCCGCCGGAAAGCTGTTTCGGGCGACGCTCAAGATAATCTTCGATGCTGAGGATCTTTGCCGCTTCCATAACACGTTTGCGGATGTCTTCTTTGCGGAACTTGCGCAGTTTCAGACCGAAAGCCATGTTGTCATATACGGTCATGTGCGGATACAGGGCATAGTTCTGAAACACCATCGCGATGTCACGGTCTTTGGGGGGGACGTCGTTTACTGTACGGGTGCCGATTCTTACAGTACCTTTGGATATTTCTTCAAGTCCTGCAACCATGCGCAAAGTGGTGGATTTTCCGCAACCGGAAGGTCCGACCAGTACCATGAATTCACGGTCTTTGATTTCCAGACTGACGTCTTTTACTGCGACGACGTTGCCGTCATAAATTTTCCAGATATTCTCGAGAACTACTTCTGCCATTTTTCCTGCTCTCCTGCTTTAGTGTTTTTAATGGTGAATTTATAATAAAACAGAATATACACTATAGCAAGCAAGAAAAGCTTATTTTTTTTATTTCCCTTCAAAAAAATCATTTTCCGCTCTTGCGCACTTGAAAAAACGGTCATAAACCAGTAAATTGGTATTATCTGGTATTAAATACCAGTAATAACCATATGGAATAAAAAATGTCTCTGAAATACAAAGACACGGCTGTATTGCTCCGGGAAGCCATCCGTTCTGGACAAATACAAGGCAAACTTAAAGGTGAACGCGAGCTGGCGGAAATCTATCAGGTCAGCCGGGTAACCATACGCAAGGCGCTTGCTGAGTTGGAGGCAGGGCATCTGGTCTACCGGGTAGAGCGTAAAGGTGTATTTGCAGGAAGGGCGCCGGATAAAGAAACGGATGTGCAGGATCGTAGAATCGCGTTCATTTTATTTGGCAAAGAGTACATGAGCCGGTTTGATAATGTGGTCTTTACTGAATTTTCCCGGCATTGTGAAAAGCGCCATCATCGTCTGATCTTCAGCCGTGCGGACGGTTCCCGTGAATTAAAAGACAACTTTGCGGTGATGGCGCGGACGGAGCAGCTTGATCTGGTCATATTATGTGGATCTCCAACTCCGGCGGCGGCGACTTTTGTAAAAGGATTGAATATTCCGGTGATATTGCTGGGGGGTTTTAACTCCACGGAACCGGAAGCCAATTATGACCAGGTGTCAATCAGTTACTACCAGTGGGCGTATCGCGCCGCCCGTTACCTGCTCAGCAAAGGCAGAACTCGCATCGCCATGCTCTGTCCCGGAGATCCGGCGATAAATAATGAACTTAATGAAGGTTATCGTGCCGCATTGGAGGAAAATGATATAGTGTATAGATCAAATCTGATTTCTGTATGCGACGGAAATTCCGCCATGCACGCCATGAATCAGGCATTGTCGATGATCGAGTTCAATCGTCCGGAGGCTCTGATTGCCGCCGGAGACACCATTTCCGCGGGGGTTATCCCGGTAGTGCTCCAGTCGGCGGAAACGGAAATCGCGGTGGTGGCGTTCAACTCTGAAGTCGAGTTGACCACGGACATATATCCGGTGGCATTTCTTCGGGTGGATGCTATCGACGCCGCCGGAAAATTGTGGAAACTCGCCACCAGGCGGCTTCATCATCCGGCGGCGATTCCCACCGCATTTCGAGCACTTAATGTATTCAAATAGACGAAGGGTCAAACTTTCTATGAGCCCGTTGTTTCAGCGGAAGATTCTTAATGTTCCGGAAAACTCTTTGCTTATGAAATCTTCGGCACGGAGACAGGATTCTTTATCGGTGAACAGCGCGAACATACTCGGTCCACTGCCGCTGATTTCCGCGTTTAACGCCCCAGCTTCCAGTAAAGTAGATTTGAGAATATTCAGTAAAGGGAATTTGTCGTAAAGCGCGAAAGCCAGGTCATTGTGCATTAGAGCGGCGCATTTTTCCCAGTCGGAACTTTTCAATGCGGCGATCATTTCGTCTGTTCCCGGCGCGGCGGCAATATGTTTGCAGTCAAGATGTTCATACGCCCAACGCGCGCTGACCGGAAAATCCGGGGCGACCACCAGCACCGGCAAAGCGGAGGCGTCAAAATCAAAATATTCCAGCTCCTCGCCGACGCCTCGCGCGGCGGCGGGACGCGCGGCGGCGGGACGCGCGGACAGAAAGAACGGAACGTCCGCGCCGATTTTTAACGCTGTTTGTGCCAATTTGTCTGCTCCCAGCGCGTTAAAATGTTCTTCCAGCGCTATCAATACCGTGGCGGCATTGCTACTTCCGCCACCAAGACCGGCGGCGATCGGGATATGTTTATCCAGGTGAATATGTATGGAAGTATCATTTATTTCCGCCGTGTTAAGATATGCACGGGCAGCTTGCCAGCAGATATTCCCGGTTCCAGCAGACAGATCGGCGGCGCCGGAGATATCCATGCTTATGTCCGGTTTTGTGTTCCGTTCGATGTTTATAATCAGCTCGTCGCCGGGGGAGGACAAGGGCATGAACACGGTGTCCAGTTCATGATAACCGTCGTTTCGTCTAGCGGTTACTTTCAACCGGAGGTTGAGCTTTGACGGGGCTTTGCGCCGTATAACGATGGAGTTCATGGTGTTCAGGCGAATTTAATATCGTAACGATCGTTATACGACTGTATTTCATCGGATACCTGTACTGCAAGTTTCAGTGCCCGCAGACCCTGATCTCCGCATACTTTGGCTTTTACCAGGCTGCCGCTGTCGCGGGTTTGTATGACGGCATCGACAAAATTGCGCAGTTCATGTTCCAGCGCGTTTTTCTCGCTCAGGGAAATATCTTTTTTTGCCAGTCCCACTTTGGTTTTTCTTACTGCCATGCCGGTATGATTGCCGTAATCCATAGAAACATAACAGTCGGGAAGGAACACCCGGAAACGGCGTTGTGGTTCAAGGCTGACACGACTGGCGGTAAGATTCGCAACTCCGCCGTTTTTAAATTTAATACGGACGCTGGCGATGTCCTCGGTATCACTCATGACCGGAATCCCTACGGCATCAACACGTTCAATTTCCGATCCGAACATAGTCAGGATCAGATCCAGGTCATGAATCATCAGATCCAGTACCACGCTTACTTCTGTTCCACGGCGGTGTTGTCCTGGACGCGCCGGCGGATAAGTGGCAAGCCTGTGTACTTCCGCAAAGCGGGTTTCCATTGCGTGCTGCTCCAGAAAATCCATGGCGGGATTGAAGCGTTCAACATGCCCCACGCCCAGAACCAGATTTTGTTCAGCTGCCACTGCGACCATTTCCTCGGCCTCGCTGACAGTGGCGGCAATAGGTTTTTCCACCAGTACATGGACGCCTTTTTTCAGGACGGGGATAGTTACCTGATGGTGAAAATGAGCCGGAACCGCCACACTCATCGCGTCGCACTTGTCCACCAGTTCCATCATATCGGTATAGACTTCAATATCAAATTCCTCACCGACTTTGCGGGCATTCTCTTCCGAGACGTCAAAAATACCTACCAGTTCAGCGTTCTCTATCATTTTATAAAGGCGCGCGTGGTGTCTGCCCAGAGCGCCTGTTCCCAGAACACCCACTTTCAGTTTTTCGGATGTTGACATTTTATTCTCCTGAAAATTACCTTAAATTCATATATACTGTTCCGGTCCCGGAGCGGGTTTTACAATCCGTCCGGACTTTATTTTTGCAATATCGCAGTTACTATACATATAAAATCGTAAATTTTTAGTGCGATAAGAAAGTTTATTGACTTTTCTATTTATATTTCAGGTGTATGTTGTCATATATTCACAGGTGTAAAATATATTGATGAGGCAGGAAAATGTCAGAGTACGTCTATAAGCGGGTGCTGATCAAGATCAGCGGGGAAGCGTTAAAAGGAGAACAGGATTCCGGCTATAACGCCGCGGCGGTCAAAGATATTGTAGAAAAGATCCGTGCAGTGGTCGATAAAGGAGTGGAAGTGGCTCTGGTATGCGGCGCAGGCAATGTCTGGCGCGGCGTCAATGGCACTGGTGACGGCATGGAACGCGTTACCGCCGACTACATGGGCATGCTTGCCACTGTGATGAATGGTCTGTGTTTGCGCGACGCGTTCAGCGCGGCGGGGGTCGCCGCTGAAGTATTCAGCGCCATTCCGATGTTACCGCTGGCTCAGGGATTTTCACGTGATAAAGCTTTGCGTGCGCTTGAAGCTGGCAAGGTAGCAATTTTTTCCGGCGGCACCGGCAGTCCTTTTTTTACCACTGACACCACCGCCGCGCTCAGGGCGTTGGAAACCGATTGCGAAGCGGTGCTCAAAGCTACCAAGGTGGACGGCATATATACCGATGATCCCAAGAAGAACCCGGCGGCGGAACGTTATGAGACCTTGAGTTTTACCGAAGCGTTGTCCCGCAAGCTGAAGATCATGGATTCAACGGCGTTTTCGATGTGCAGCGATAATGATCTGCCGATAATTGTTTTTAATTTCTCATGTTCTGAAACTCTGGATATGGTATTGAGAGGGGACACCTCTCAGGCAACGCTCGTAAGCTGATCGTGTAAGCGGACGGCTTATAATCATGTAAATCAAGAGGCGTAAACATGAACATTCATCCGAGTGCAATAGTTTCTCCGGGCGCGGAACTGGGCAAAAATGTCCAGATCGGACCGTATTCGATCATTGAAGACAACGTACGGATTGGCGATGATTGTGTTATTGACGCTCATGTGAAAGTGGCGCGTTACACTACGCTCGGCTCCGGTTGCCGTGTATATTACGGCGCTCTCGTAGGTGAGGAACCGCAGGATCATCGCTTTAAAAAGGGGCTGGTGTCTTACACGGACATCGGGGATAACACCGTCATCCGCGAATATGTAACCATTCATCGTCCGCCTTTTGAAGAGAAAAAAACCATTATCGGTTCCCATGTTCTGCTGATGAGTTTTGTTCATGTGGCGCACGATGTGATTATTGCTGATCATGTTACCATTGCCAACCAGACCGCGCTGACCGGGCATGTGGAGATCGGACAAGGCGCGGTTCTGAGCGGTTACATCAAAATACATCAGTTTTGCCGGATCGGAGCTCTGTCCATGGTCGGAGCCGGTAATGTACTGGTGCAGGATCTTCCGCCATACTGCTTGATGGAGAAAAACGGCTATGTGGTCGGACCCAATACCATCGGCTTGCGTCGGGCGGGGTTGGATTCAGAACAACGCCGGGCAATCCGCAGAGCCGTCAAGCTGTTTTTTTTCAGCGGATTGAACTCGAAAAACGCGATTACAGAGATACTTGCCGAACCGGAGACCCCGGAGGTCAGGGGCTTTGTTGACTTTATCGCGACCACCACCAGGGGCATAATTTCAGGTAATCCAAACAGTATTATTCGTAAACAGCCGTGATTTTGTTGCAATTTGTGCTTTTATTAACTTAATTATAGTGTATATTTAACGGGGATTGACGGAGCCACAAGCAAAGTCGATATTGTCGGTATTGTTAAGAACTGAAACTTTCAGGCGTTGAAAAAATATGCGTTTCCAGTGTCCATTCTGCCGCGGAATAGTGGCTGTAGAAAATAATGATATGGGCTCGGACGTCCAGTGCGGGCATTGTGGTGAGGTAGTTACGGTGCCATGCTCCAGGCTGGCTACCGGCGCCGTCATCGCCGACTTCATTATTCTGGAAGAGCTCGGCAGGGGCGGAATGGGTATCGTTTACCTGGCTCATCAGATTTCGCTTGACCGTCCCGCCGCCGTGAAAATACTGGCGGACAGTTTCGCTAATAACGCCGAGTTTGTGGTCAACTTCATCAAAGAAGCGCGCGCGGCGGCAAAACTTAATCATCCGCATATCGTGCAGGCGTACGCCGTGGGCGAGGACGAGGGCGTATTCTTTTTTGCCATGGAACACATTGACGGGGAGACAATGAAGCAGGTTCTCCGGCGGGACAAAGTCATCAATGTGGAAAAGTGCATAACCATCATCCAGCAGATATCCGAAGCGCTGGACTACGCCTGGAAAGAAGCTAAACTTATTCATCGTGATATCAAGCCCGATAATATCATGCCCACAAAGAACGGGCGCGCCAAGCTCGCCGACCTGGGTCTGTCCAAGGTCGCCGGTGACCCTGACGACGCCGACAGTGATGAAGTCATGGGTACACCGCAGTATATCAGCCCGGAACATCTCACCGGTGCGCCGATGGATGGGCGCAGTGACATTTACAGTCTGGGCGCGACTTTTTATCATCTTATCACCGGGCGTTTCCCCTTTGAAGGTAGAACCGCCACGGAAATAGCGCGAAAACATTTAGAGGAACCGCTTATTCCTCCACATCTGGTCAATCCGGAAATACCTATTGCCGTGGGGCAGATCATTGAAAAAATGATGGCGAAAAACATCAAATCCCGTTATCAGGACGCCGAACAACTGGTCGATGATCTGCGCATGGTACGACGCGGCAAAAGGCCGCCCACCGCTACTCAGGGCGTAAAAGCAATGCCTGGACAAACCAAACTTGGCATGTCTGTTACCGCCACCCGGCGGCAGCTACAGACTCAGTTAAAGACGATCAATATGCATTTGACCGGGATGATGGGCAAGACTCAGACGGGGACTATTGCCGACCTGGACAGCCTTGCGTCGCTGGAGCTCAAGCGTCAGCAGCGCAGAAGGATCGTATTCATATGCGGCATCGCGGCTATTATAGCAGTGGGAGCCTTACTTGCCATTCATTTCATGTTTTCCTCCGGAAACGGCACGGTTTCAGGTACAGGAGTATCACCGGAGCCAATTGAAATGATAAAGCCGAAACCGCGTCAGGCGGCCAACCCCTATATCACCCGCATTAACCGGTTGCTTGAAGGATATAAGGAAAATCCAGATCAGAAAAATGATTTTCTGGCTAAAGTGGACGGCTTTCTGGAAACATTTCCTTCACCTCGTTCAAAGTCTGAGTTGGAAAGCCTGAACGAACTTTTGAACGTTTATGTTCCATTGGATGAATCCCTGCGTGTTTCTCCGCAACGGATGAAACTGGAAGATAGATACCTTGAAGAACTGGACAAGGCAGCTGCGGAAAAAGCCCGTAAAATTGAAGAACAGCGGCGACGCGAAGAGGAAAAGAAGCGTAAACAGGAAGAAGAACGTCAGCGCAAACTGGAAGCGGAAAGAAAGCGTAATTCCGCCGAAGCTCAACGTAAACGTCAGGCGGATCGCTTTATTGCCGAGCTTAACACCCGGAAAATATCGCTCAGACAGAAATTAGCCGATATGGCGGCGACGGAGAAATATGATGAGCTGGATAAGTTCCTTGGTGGAGATTTTGTTCAAGCACCGGCATTGCCCGACTGGGCAGTAAGTGCGGAAGTCAATGCGGTTAAAGACTTTAAAGTTTGGTCTGAAGGCGTTGCCAAGGCTCTTAAAACAGGTATCGCCATGCATAGGCTGATCTATAACGGCGGTGAAAAACTTACCGGCTTCAGCGTAGAGATAAAAGGCGAACTGGTCAAACTCGAAAGCATTGAAAATGGTGTGGTGAACACAAAACCACTCACAGGCGGTAATGTTGACAGTATGCCGATAAATCAGCTTCCCGGTAATATTTTCAGAATTCTGGCCAGCAAGGCTCAGAAGGAGCTGGGGGATGATAACGCAATTTTTTACTATCGTCTTGCAACAGGCGCTTTCGCGGCGCGGATGCAGGAAGCGGCTCCGGAAGGAATATGGAAAACAGAATATCCGAAATATGCTTATGATTATTTGAAAAGCAAATGGGACAACGCTTCGGCTCAAGAGAAACGCGCGCTGGAACTAAGATACCGGGACTTGCCGGAATTTAAAAAACTCGCCCGCTAGTGAATATATAAACGGAACCTTATAATCGAAAGAACGCCTGATGAAAATAATACAGTTTTCAGACATCCACGCCGGTGGTCCGGCGGAGGACTGGATGGGATACTTTGATAAACGCTGGGTCGGCGTGTTTAATTATTCTTTCCGCAGAAAATTTCAGCATGACCTGAACAAACTGCATACGGCGGTAGACTATATCCTCGCGGAAAAGCCCGACCTTGCCGTATGTACCGGTGATCTGACCTCAACCGGACAACCCGGCGAATTTGAGAAAGTAAAAGTCATCCTCAAGCGTATCGTAGAATCAGACGTTCCGTTGTTTTTCGTCCCCGGCAATCATGATTTTTATGTCTACCGCAAGCGTTGCGTCAACGCCATGAAATACATGGTTAAATACCTGAATCAGGGCAAATATGACTTTGACCGCCTCCCGGTGGTATTGGAACATGGCGGACTGGATTTCGTCATCATCAACGAATGCTGGCCCTCGAATCTGCTGTCTTCGCACGGCTGGGTCAAGCCGGCGCACTCCCGGCAGGTGGAAAACTTTTGTTCCGGGGAAAAGACCCGTCCGCGAGTATTGATAGGGCATTATCCGCTGATTGAAGAGCACCCGATAAAACGCGCGCGGCATCGCCTTTACGGACAAAAAACTTTAAGCCAGCTTCTCAAAGAACAGCGCATCGACCTTTCACTCTGCGGTCATGTCCATAAGCCCTATGCAAAACTTGACGAACATGGCAGAGGAGAAATATGCGCCGGCTCAGTTACCCGTAATTCATGTATGGCTAAAATTGAATATGAGCCAAATGATAATATATTTAAATACGAACGTATTATGCTGAACTGAAAAGGGGAGAACTTTTTTATGAACAACGGCTTTTTTTCCGGGATATGCGTACTTGTTCTCGCGATGGTCGTCGCCGTCTCCACTGTATTTAATGTCGTGTCCAACGACGCCATGCGCGGTCAGGTGGAAAGTCTTATAGCGCAAACCCGGGACATCCGGGAAAAAATCGAAGATATGCGTATTGCCGCTCCGCTTCAACTTCAGTCTCAGTCAAGCGTTGTCGCCGCTCCTGTTCAGGAAGTAGCCAATCGGGAATTCTACGACCAGACCGCGCCGAGCGGCGGACGTATCATCCGGGCTACCTCCGCCGATACCAACAATATGAACTATATCATCAACAATGACTATACCGTGAGCGTATTCTGGGGGTTGACTTCCTCCAGTCTTGCGGAAAGAAATTACGCCGAACCTGAAAAATTTCAGCCTTTGATCGCCGAAAGTTGGGAGATATGCCCGGATAAAAAAACTTATCACATAAAATTGCGCAAAGGCGTTCTCTGGCATGATTTTACTGACCCCGTCAGTGGTAAGGAATGGAAAAACGTGGAAGTTACCGCCAAAGATTTTAAATTTTATGTGGACGTGGTAAAAGACCCGCATACCGATTGCGCGCCACTTAAAACCTATATGGATGATATAGACCATGTTGAGATTATCAATGATTACGAGTTTACGGTGCGTTGGAAACGCGAATATTTCCTGTCAGAATCCATCACCCTGAGCCTGTCTCCGCTGCCCAAACACCTTTATCATGCTTACGACGGGCCTTTTGACGGGAAAAAATTTAATGAAGATCATCAACGCAACCGTATAATCGTCGGCTGCGGTCCCTACGAGTTTGTCAAATGGGACAAAGGTCAACGCATACTGTTCAGGCGTTTCAATAAATATTTTGGCAGAAATCTGGGGATAATGCCGCCGATAACGCAACTTGCCTTTGAACTCATAAAGCATCCAAACACTCGTTTTCAGGCTTTGCTCGCGGAGAAGATCGACCAGATGGGGCTTACGCCGGAACAGTGGATCAGCCGCACCGGCACTAAAGAATTCGGCAAAAACGGTTTTATCAAAAAATTTAAATATCCCGGCAGAAGTTATTCCTATATCGGGTATAATCTCAAAAAACCGCTGTTTCAGGATCGCAAAGTGCGCCTGGCGCTCACTCATCTGGTCAATCGTGAACGTATTCTTAAAGAGGTCTATCACAATCTCGGACAGATTGTTTCCGGTCCCTTTTTTATCGGCAGTCCCGCCTGTGATCAGAGTATAAAACCTTATGAATTTTCAGTAAAAACCGCAAAACGTCTCCTTGCCGAGTCTGGTTGGAAAGACAGCGATGGCGATGGCGTCCTTGATAAAGATGGACAAAAATTCAGTTTCAACATCATGCAGGTGGCGAATCATCCTATGCAGCAGAAAATGTTGCCGATAATCAAAGAGGACATGGCAAAAGCCGGAGTGGAAATGAATATCCAGATCGTCGAATGGTCAGTTCTTGTGCAACGCCTGGAGCAAAAATCCTTTGACGTCTGCGTCCTCGGCTGGAGCATGAGTTTCGAAAGCGATCCATATCAGATATGGCATTCAAGTCAGGCAGATAAGTTGTTTTCCAGCAATCATATAGGCTTTAATAACAAACAAGCAGATAAGATTATCGAGAAAATACGCGTAACCTTTGATCACAATGAAAGAGTCAAGCTCTATCATGAATTTCATCGGCTTATACACGAAGAACAACCTTACACCTTTTTGATTGCGCCGCTCAGTTTGCAGGCGATAAATTCACGTTACCGTAACGTAAGGGAATTTCCTCTCGGTATACCCGATTCCATCCAGTGGGTGCCGGAAGGAGAACAGCGAAGCGCTTTTTAAAGTAAGATTTTATTATAATATCAAATTCAAATCAGTGGAGGATGTAATGGTACAGATAGTAGCGGCAACCAGAAACAAGCATAAACTCGAAGAACTACGTAAACAACTCTCCGCTCAGGACGATGCCGAGATCATTGGTCTTGACGTCTATCCGCAAGCCCCGGAAGTAGTTGAAGACGGGCAAACCTTTGCGGAAAACGCGGCAAAAAAAGCTCTCTCCGCCAATCTTTATACCGATCTGCCTGCCTTTGCCGATGATTCCGGTCTCTGTGTGGAAGCGCTCGACGGCGCCCCGGGCATCAACTCTGCCAGATACGCCGAGGGCAGCGATGCCGACAGAGTAGCGAAACTGCTTGAAGTCATGAAAGGCGTAAGTAATCGCAAAGCCAAATTCGTATGTGTGATAGCCATCGCCATCAACGGCGAAGTCATTGATACTTTTACCGGAGAAGTGCATGGAACCATTGCCGAAGAACCGCGCGGAAACAACGGTTTCGGTTACGATCCGGTATTTATCCCGGAAAACATGGATAAGACTTTCGGAGAACTTCCGGACGAGATCAAAGACGGCATAAGCCATCGGCATCTGGCGGTTAAAGCTGCATTGGAGTTTGTCGAAGACGAATTATCCTCCGCCTTTGACGACGCCGGATTTTGAACGCAGGAATGCGTATCATGCGGACGCATGTGAAAAAAAGAAGGAAAGGCCTTGACCTTTCCTTCCGTTTCCTGCCCCGGGCTCAGACGGTGTTTACCGTGGGGGATTGCTCAATCAGACCGGCGTCGGCCGTCTGACGGCTTTTCCCGCCATTCCCTCGCCCTTTCTATATGTCTTGGGAGATACCCCCAGTCTTTTTTTGAATTCCGATGAAAAATACAGTTGATTGGAATATCCTGTACGCTCGGCAATGTCTTTAATACTGTACATCGTATGGCGTAATAGAAGGCATGCCGATTCCATTTTCATACGGATAAAATATTCCATCGGCGGCATGTTCAGATGCTTTCTGAAGGCACGGTTCAAGGTTGCCGGGCTGGTATCCAGAACATCACAGAAATCATTGATAGTCATCTGACCGTGTATTTTCCGATCCATGAGTTTCAAGGCGGAAGCCACCAGTTCCGGGTAGCTGCTGTTCCGCGTCTCACGACCAAGTTCCAGCAGAATACGGTAGGCGGTGGCGGAACAGCGCGTCTGAAAACCGTCTTTTTTCGCCTTTATTTCTCCAAGAGCACTTTCCAACAGGCTGGCAAGCAACTCCGGATGGCACGGAGAAATGGCGTCCACCTGAGTCAAACCGGTACTTTCCAGAATGTAGTCGAGCATATTCCCGCTCAGGGAGAAACTTATCTTTTCCGCTTGTGAGGTTTCCGCATATATTTCACTGTCCAGATTTTTATGGATAAGGAATAAATCACCTTTGTTGATACGATAATCATGACCGCGTTGAGCAAAGCGCAACGAGCCTCTGAGCATAAACTCAATGCTGAACTCATCCGCGCATATACGCTTGCGGTAACAGCCTTTGATCCATTCGTCATGACCGCAGAAATTCACTTTGAGCGGCAACCCCGGGATTTCATCGCGTACGGCACTTCCCGCATAATGATGCAGAGGGTACTTCCCGACGTTAATCCCATAAATAAGAGACTTTCCATTATGATAATGCAAAGGAACTCTAGTTCTTGGTTCAAGCATAAGCCACCTCCAAAGTGAGACTTTATATCATACATTCTAAAGACTTAATCATCTTAAGTCAATACTGTTTATATCAGAATATCAAATAATTTTCTTTCTCTCCCTTGAAGCGGTACTGCAAAATCTCTCCGCCATAATATTTTTTCTTTTTCTTTTAGCCTCTGGAAACCTTGTAATCAAGCACTACAGGTAATATGTTCACTAACCTTTACGCAATAACATAAAGAGCAAAATCATTGGGCGGATCTAAACATAAAATCAAAAAAGTGCGGGTGGACGAACTGCTGATCAGACTGGAACTGGCGGCGGACTTGAACGAGGCACGCTTACTGATTATGAGCGGCGCCGTCCGTGTAGGAACCGACCACCTGATTCGCAATTCCAGCGAACAATTCCCCGAAGATACACTTTTCAACATAGAAATTCCATGCCCTTACGTCAGCCGGGGAGCCTACAAGTTAAAACCTGCGCTGGAACGTTACTTTGATGATCTAAACGGCATGAGCGCGCTTGACGTCGGCGCCTCCACCGGAGGCTTCACCGATCTGATGCTCCAGTCTGGAATGCGTAAAGTTTATACCGTCGATTCCGGTCGAGGGCAACTCCACGGCAAATTGCGCGATGACGCCAGAGTAGTTTGCCATGAACAAGTCAACGCCCGCAGTTTACCGGATGATTTTCTGCCCGAAGTGGTGGATATCATCACGATGGACGTGTCATTTATTTCAGTCATGAAAATACTACCTTGCGTGAATCGTTTTCTTAAGCCCGGCGGTTATGCGTTCATCCTTGTCAAGCCGCAATTTGAGGCGGAAAGGCATGAGATTGCTAAGGGAGGCGTAGTCCGGGACGAAGCGGTGCGACTGCGGTGTGTGGATACCGTATCGGCTTTCGCCGCGGGTGAACTGGGTTGGGCAATGCAGGAAAATCTTCCATGTGAAATAAAAGGTCCCAAGGGAAATCAGGAATATATGTGTGTATTCCGTAAAGAAAACATTTGAAAAAATTTTCCAGAACCGCAGATACTGAATTTATCCCAGTAGATTATATTTTAAAATCCATGTTTTCGCTGAGTTTTTTGATTTTGTCGCGCAAGTCGGCGGCGCGTTCAAATTCCAGTGCGGCAGCGGCTTCAAACATTTCCGTTTCGAGTTCCTTGAGCAATTCCTCCATATCGCTTTCGGGAATTGACGCGGCGTCTCCGGTGGAATAACCGCCGCGTTCTTCGGCAACGGCATAGGTCTTTTCTTTGGATCTGCCCGGGGCATGGGGTTCAGGGCAGACGACGTCGCTGATTGTGGGAAGCTGTTTTTTGCTGATTGTCCTGGGAGTAATGTTGTGTTCCTGATTGAACTTCAGCTGAGCGGCTCGGCGGTGCTCGGTTATTTCCAGTAGTTTTTTAATGCTGTCGGTCTTCTTATCGGCATAGAGTATGACTCTGCCGTTGACGTTGCGGGCGGCGCGTCCGGCAATCTGGATCAAGGCACGTTCAGAACGCAGAAAACCCTCTTTGTCAGCGTCAAGGATGGCGATGAGCGCGACTTCCGGCAGGTCAATGCCTTCACGGAGCAGATTGATGCCGATCAGGCAGTCGAAGTCCCCGCGCCGGAGTTCGGATAGTATTCTTACACGTTCTAACGCGTCGAGTTCAGAATGCAGATATTTGGCTTTGATGTCCAGTTCCTGCATGTAATCCGCCAGACGTTCTGAATTTTTCTTGGTGAGGGTGGTGATGATTACGCGTTCATTACGTTGTGTGGCGTCCCGTACTTCGGCGATGACGTCGTCCACCTGTCCGTCAAGCGGACGTATAACTATGGAAGGATCAAGCAATCCGGTCGGGCGGATGACCAGTTCCACCGGATTACCGGATTTCTCCAGTTCAAAGTTGCCGGGAGTGGCGGAAACGTATATCGTATCGCCGGTGAGCTGTTCAAATTCATCGAACATCAGCGGACGGTTATCCAGAGCCGAAGGCAGGCGAAAACCGTGATCGACCAGAGTTTGTTTGCGGCTGCGGTCAGCGCGATACATCGCTCCGACTTGTGGCAGAGTTACATGTGATTCATCGATGAGAGTGATAAAGTCGTTCGGAAAAAAGTCGAGCAGGCAATAGGGACGGCTACCGGGATTGCGCCCGGACAGGTGGAGTGAATAATTTTCCACACCACTGCAATAGCCTATCTCGCGCAGCATTTCCATATCGTATCTGACTCGCTGGTAAAGCCGTTGAGCCTCGACCAATTTACCTTCTGACTCAAAATATTGTACGCGCTCGCGCATTTCACGCAGGATGTTTTCCGACGCCGACTCAATTCTTTCCGGCGGCATGACAAAGTGTTTACAGGGGAACATCACGGCTTTATCTTTAATACGCAGACGGTTGCCGGTTAGAGTGTCATGTACGGAAATGGCTTCCACCTCCGCTCCCCAAAACTGAATGCGGGTAAACTCATCTTTTTGCGGAGAAAATACATCCACAAGATCGCCGCGCACACGAAATTGCCCCTGATTCGGGGCTATGTCGTTGCGTTCGTACTGAATAGCGACCAGACGACGCAGCAGTTCATCGCGTTCAAGTTCTTCACCCACTTTAATCCCCACGCACATGAACTCATAATCCTCCGGCGAGCCCAGTCCATAGATGCATGAGACGCTGGCGATAACTATGACGTCTTTACGTTCCAGCAGCGATGCGGTGGCGGAAAGGCGCAGTTTCTCAATATTCTCGTTGATGCTGGCGTCCTTGGCTATATACGTATCTGTCTGAGGGATATATGATTCAGGCAGATAGTAATCGTAGTAACTGATAAAATACTCAACCGCGTTATCGGGAAAAAATGTCTTAAATTCGCTATAAAGCTGTGCTGCCAGAGTTTTATTATGAGACAACACCAGCACGGGACGTCCAAGCTTTGCCAGCACATTCGCCAGAGTAAAAGTTTTACCAGAGCCGGTGATTCCTTGAAGGGTCTGATACTTTTTCCCCTTCGCGAACCCTTCAAGCAGTTCACTGATAGCGGCGGGTTGTCCGCCCGCTGGACTGAATTCTGACGCCAGTTTGAACATTTATGCCTCTATAGTTTAGCGGGAAACGGTGTTCAACTCCCGCCACTCATGATGTTTCTATATTCCCGGATCGTTCTTTCAATACCTTCATCAAGTGAAATGCGCGGAGAGAAGCCCAGAGCTTTCATTCTGGACACGTCCATGCACTTGCGCATCATACCATCTGGCATGGAGCTGTCCCAGTTAATGACTCCGTCGAACCCGGTGGCGGCGGCAACCTTTTCCGCCAATTCTCTGATGGAAATATCTGTGCCTGATCCGATATTGACAAATTCCGGTGAATCCCAGTTGTTCATCATCATCACCACGGCTTCAGCGAGGTCATCCACATGCAAAAACTCGCGGCGCGGAGTGCCGCTGCCCCACAGGGTTATTTCCTTGCCGCCCTGTTCTACCAGTTCGCAAAATTTGCGGATAAACGCGGGAAAGACATGAGAGCCTTTCAGGTCATAGTTATCATTGGTACCATACATATTGCAAGGCATCAGCGAAATAACGTTGAAGCCGTACTGCTGCGACAGATAGTAGCCCAGTTTGTATCCAGCTATCTTGGCGAGGGCATAGCCCTCATTAGTAGGCTCAAGCTGACCGTCAAGCAGATACTCTTCTTTTATCGGTTGCGGACATTCGCGCGGATAAATGCAGGAACTACCCAGAAAACATAATTTTTTCACACCATGTTTATACGCCTGATAAATTACGTTGTTCTGTATTTCCAGATTTTCCAGCAGGAATTCGGCTTTGCAGGTACGGTTAGCCTCTATGCCGCCGACTTTTGCCGCCGCCAGGATGACGTATTCCGGAGCTTCGGCACGGTAAAAATCAATTACCTGTTCCCGGTTACACAGATCCAGTTCCTGATGAGTACGGGTAACGATAGTGTTGTATCCCTGTCTTTTCAAAGCTCTGACAATGCCGGAACCTACCATGCCGCGATGTCCGGCGACAAATATTTTAGCGTTTTTTTCCATTTCACTTCCATTTTTTATTATTCAGGAATACCGAAGCAAACAAAATTTATATTAATCAGACTTGCAAATTCACTTGAACCACTGTTAAATATATAGCCTGAAGTATCTGATTTCAAAGAAAAAAGGTTTTGCGCGTGAATAATAATCCGACGATATTTCCTCCGGTGGAGTATGCCGACGAAGACGGTCTGCTGGCGATCAGTCGTCAGATTGACGCGGAGATGCTGTTTGACAGCTACACTCACGGCATATTTCCCTGGCCGGTGGAGGAACGGCATATACTTTGGTTTTCGCCGCCTCTGCGCGCCGTGCTTGACCTCCGACGCCTGCATGTGTCAAAAAGTTTTAAAAGGGATTTCAAAAACAAAGGATTTGAATTTAGAATCAATACCGCTTTCCCGGAAGTGATTCGTCGTTGCTCGGTCAGAAATAACGGAGACGGCACTTGGATCACACCCAAAATAATCAAAGCCTATGAAAAATTTCACAAAATGGGCTTTGCTTTCAGCTTTGAGGCGTATAATGTAAAAGGAGAACTCGCCGGCGGACTTTACGGCATCTGGATAAATAGTTTTTTCGCCGGCGAAAGTATGTTTTATCAGGAAAGCGGAGCGTCCAAGTTCGCGCTTGTTAATACGCTGGAGTTTCTCCGCGATCGCGCTGGACTGAGGTGGATAGATACTCAGATGCGTACTCCGCTGTTCGAGCGCCTGGGCACGGTGGACGTACCTCGCGAACAATATATGAAAATGCTTGAAAACGAACTGAAACGCAAGCTCCCGGAGGAAGTACAACCGCTTCACTCGCGGCAAAGGGAATATTATGAATTTTGATGAGATAAAAAATTGTGATTATGTAGTTATCGGCGACCCGGTGGCACATTCCGTATCCCCGCCTATGCAAAACCCCGCCTTTGAAAAACTTTCCATGGGCAGCCCCTATGGCAGAATACGCGTCAGCCCCGACGACATGAGCGAATTTACCGCTTACGCCAGAAAACATCTTAAAGGTTTCAACGTAACCGTACCCGACAAACCCGTGGTGATTCCTTTTCTGGACAGCATTACCGCCGAGGCAAAAGCTGCCGAAAGCGTCAATACCGTCAGTGTCAAAGACGGAAAACTGCTGGGCGATTCCACCGATGGCTACGGACTTGAAACCGCGTTGAATGAGGCTTTTGGAATAAAAGTAAAAGGCGGAAGCTTTTGCTTCATTGGTTGCGGCGGCGCGGTACAGGCAGTGGCTTTTCACTTCGCGGCGGCGGGTGCGGAAAATTT
>JAFGXT010000127.1 GCA_016936495.1 Victivallales bacterium | reverse complement strand
TCGATGACCTGAAAAAATCCATTAATAAAATCGGTGCGCCGTCAGTTCAGACTGAAGCTTTGCAACGGGAGATAGCCGTGCTTAAGCAGCAGAATGCCGCGTTATCGCAAGCCGCCGCCTCTGCCGGTGACGCAACCATATTTAGACAACAATTGCAAGCTCAGAAAAAAGAAAATGAATCTTTGCAGAGACAGATGGATGCCTTGAAGCTTAACATTGCCAGAGAAAAACAGCAACGTGAAAAAGAACTTAAGGCTGAAGTCACCAGGCAACGAAATATTCAAGAACTCGCACTTAAGCTGGAAGAACGTGATAAACGGCTCGCGCAGATAAACGCGCAGTTGGAACGAACCGGGACAATCATTTCCAAGCTTGAAAGTCAGGAAAAAGCCAATTTGCTTGCCAATAAGCAACTGAAAGAGGCTCTGGATAAAAAAAATCAGGAGTATGACGCCGTCGCCAAAGAGTTGAAAGAAAGGCAGACCGCCGTCACTGCGCCAGTTGCAGTTGACGCGAACGCGGAGGTCGTCGCAAAAGAGAAAGCCGCCGCCAGTGAGAAAGCTGTTGCCGATGCTGACGCCATTGCTAAAGCGGCGACCGAGGCAAAAGACAAAGCCGTCGCCCAGGCGGAGGAATATCGCAAAAAGGTTGAAAATCTTGAGAAGGAATTGAAGTCGATCTATACACGTCAGGATATGCTTATACAGAAAAGTGCTGCATTAGCTCGTGAAAACATGCAGCTTAAATCTACTGCCGAAGCCGCTCCGGCTCCCGGCTCTGCAAGAGTGGATATGTTTGAGAAGCTTAATGACAAGTATAACCTTCTGCTTAAAGAAAACAGTCAGAAACAATCAGAGATAAATGAATTGAACAAAGCGCATGCTGCCCTTGTTTCTGCACATGCTGAACTTAAAAAATCCATAAAGAAAAATAGTTCCGCTCCTGATGATGCCACACAGAAAGAATTGAATCAGAAATTGCAGAAAGCTACTCTTGACTTGAAAAAAATTCAGGATCAGTATTCCGTAATTTCCACAGAAAATCAAAAACTGCTTAAATTTCAGACCGAATACGAAAAACTTAAAGAACAATATGACAAACTTTCCGAAGTGCGTGAGAAATACATAAAAGTTACCGCCGAACTGAAAAAAATTCAGGATCAGTATGCCGTAATTTCCACAGAAAATCAAAAACTGCTTAAATTTCAGACCGAATATGAAAAACTTAAAGAACAATATGACAAACTTTCCGAAGTGCGAGAGAAATACATAAAAGCCACCGCCGACTCTGCGGCGTATAAACGAATGCAAATCGAGTATAGTAAGAAAGTCGAAGAACTCAAAGCTCTGAAAAAACTTAAGGAAGATAACACTGGATTAAATCAAAAGCTGACCAGTATCCGCCAGGAATTGGAAAAATCTACAGCCGCTTCGACGGAGACCTCGAAACAGCTGAATTCGCTCAAAGTGGAAAATACCAGTTTAAAAGGAAAAATACGCTCTCTTGAAGACGCCTTGAAAGCGGTAAATACCGCATCCGGCACGGCTGAAAAGGTTCCCGCGCAGTCAAGAGAAGAACGTATAAAGACCGTGGTTTATCTACTGGAAGCAGCTTTTAACTCGGAGCAGCAGAATGATTATCAGTCAGCCATCTGGCATTACCGTAAATTGTTGAAGCTGGCACCGGATAACTTTACCGCCAATCGCAGTCTGGCGCGACTTCTGCTGTTAATGAATAAGGACGAAGAAGCAAGGGAGTATTTTGAGAAGGCTCATGCCATCAATAAGAATTCTCCTGAAGTGCTCTATGGTCTTGCTGAATTATCCATTCGCGGAAAATCCTATGACACCGCCACGGCTTTTCTTGAACGAGCCAATGTCATGGATCCTGATTCTGCTGCCGGATTCTTGTTGAAAGCTAAGCTTTTTGCGGCTCAGAACAATGACTCGCAAGCTCTTGCGGAACTTAAGAAAGCTGTTGAAAAAGAAGCTGGCTTTAAAGAAGCGCTTATGATGTCAGCTAATTTGCTTGCTCAGGGTGATAAGACCCGGGAGGAAGCCAGGCAGTATTACCAGCGCGCCATTTCAGCCGGAGCTGAAAGAAATCGTCAGCTTGAAGAAAAACTGGGTATGGAAATGCCTGGAAACAATGCCCCGGATAAGAAACCCGCTTCCGTTGCTTTTATGCTTAAGTCGGCTCAGGAGGCAATGAATAAAAAAGATTATATTTCTGCTAAATGGTTCTATGAGCAATTGCTGACCGTTCAGCCGGAAAATGCCGCTAAATGGAAATCTGAATTGGAGAATGTCGCCAGGTTGCAGAAGAGTGGTGACGGTTCCGTTGAAGGAGCTGCGAAGAGCAAAAAGTAATGAAATATTTCAGTTTGAACAGGTTTCGTGCTGTTTATCTTCCGGTTCTGATTGCCGCCGTGGTGGTTCGGCTGGGAGTGTTTCTGGAAATATTGGATTCTCCGTTGCGCAGCTATAGTTTCGTTGTCGGTCTTGATATGCAGGTGTTCATGACCTTGGGGGAGCTGTTTCATCGCGGGGGATGTCAATTTTCCTTCTTTAATGCTTTGGTGGCTTTGTGTTATGTGCTTAATGGGCTTCAGCACTGGCCGGAGGCGGTCATCGCGGTTCAAATGCTTAGCGGCGTTGGGGCTGCATTGATGGTGGCATGGCTGTCGCTTCATCTTTCCGGCAGAAAACTGGTGGGGTTGATTGCTGGTATGATTGCCGCGCTTTATGCGCCTAAGCTGGTTTTTGAAAGCGTTACTTTGCGTGAATCTGTTTATCTTTTTCTAGCTTTGACTTCTCTGGTTGTTCTGCTCAAATTCCGTAATTGGAACAAGACGTGGTATCCGATACTTACGGGGGGGGCGCTTATACTTCCGGCATTTTCGCGTTTTCCGGCTATACTGTGGACGGTTGGCGGGATATTGTGGGGAGTTATGCGTTTGCGCAAAAAGCGCTCTTCCAAGATCAAGAGTAAACTCTTTCGAGCAGGCGTTGGGTGCCTGATACCAGTGGTGTTCATTTTATTCATAAACATTATCAATGGTGGCTCTTACAATCCTTTTCCGTATAGTATGAATTTATTCCGGGTTCAGATGGGCATAACGTCGAGTGAGAACATAAGTCAAATGAATCCATCTGACAAGCCGGTTGTCTGCAGAGCGTACGGGCATGAAATATTACGGCGTTTAAAACGTTCTGCTGGATATTTTGTTGACATATTCAAGCCTTATGAAATATGTAACAACATTAATTACTATTTTATGAAACAGCATCTGTCCACGTTGAAATATATGCCTGGACCTCTGCTGGTTGCACCGCTTGCGTTGACCGGGATGATTTTGATGATGCTGTCAGGAAAGTGGTGGCGGCGCAAAGAACTGGTGTTGTTTGTTTATGTCATATGTTTTGCCATACCCGTCGCGGCATTTGTGCCGTTGGGGCGTTACCGCCTTATTATGTTTCCTTTCTTCTGTTTCTTCAGTGCCTGGGTGTTTGATTATGTTTACAGGGCGTTCAGACGTAAAGGCGCAATTGCTGGATCGATCAGGTTGACTGTTGCCGCCGCAAGTTTTACTTTGATAAGTATTGTCGTATGGCCAGGTAGTATTCCGTTGAGGGCTTCGGATTATATTGCTTATGCCAAAGCCGCCGAGATACAGGCTGTGGGACTTACTCCACTTGCCGCGGAATATTATCATAAGGCGGCGCAGCTTGAGCCGGATTCAGGAGCAGCGTTGATCAACATGGGGCGGGTGATGCTGGCTCAGGGGCGTTTCCCGGAAGCGGAGGTGTTTACCCGGCGGGCATATTCTCAGGATCCCGGGAATTTCGGGGCGGCGATGTTTTATGTTTCAAGTCTGCTGGCACTGGGCAAAACGGTGGAAGCGGAGAATATTATTGATGGCATGAGTATCCCTGCCGACGTATCCGGACGGCTTACTTATTATTATAATCTAGGTGAGTGTAAGATGCTTTCCGGTAAAAATTCCGAGGCTTTAAATGCTTACCGGAACGCTTTGGTAAACGCTCCGGCGGCGATGAGAAAAGTTATAGATCAACGTATCGAGATGATAAAATCACGCTCCAGCGCGGTGCCGGATTGATGTCAGATCAGTTCTGATACCAGCTTGCTCAGTTCATGACGGCGGTATGGTTTTTGCAGGAATCCGAGTATGCCCTCCTGTAGCATTTCCGTGATGGATACTGTGTTCATGAAGCCTGACGCCATTATGACTTTTACATCAGGATTGATTTCCTTGAGTTTTTTGAAGCATTTTCTGCCATCCATCTGCGGCATGACCATGTCCAGTATCACTAGATTTATGGAGTCACGATTTTCCATATAACGCGCTAAGCCTTCCTCCCCGTTTTCCGCCAGGATGACCTTATAGCCAAGGTCTTCCAATGAGTGGCCCACTACTGTACGGATGATGCTCTCGTCATCAACGACCAGAATGCAGCCTTCACCGTTGATTATGGCTTCCGCATTGCTACGCTGAACAGTTCCGGCATTCTTGGTGCTTACCGGAAGGTGTATTCTAAAAATGGTGCCATCGGTCGTGCTTGACGCTAGAATTTCGCCGTTGTGCTCTTTGACGGAGCCGTAAACGGCGGAAAGCCCCAGCCCGGAACCTTGAGATGATTTTCCGGTACTGAAGAATGGCTCGAATATCCTTGATATAGCTGCGGGGGAAATGCCTTCGCCGTTGTCTTCGACTTTTATTTCTATGTATTCGCCTGGACTGAGGACAAAGGCGCTATTTTTGCAGTAGTCCTCATCCAATTGGATGTTTCTGGTGGCGATTATCAGGATACCGCCGTTGGACATGCTGCGCTCGGAGTTGACCGCCAGATTGAGGATCATATTTTGCAGTTGGGATGGATCACCGGTAACGGTATTGTTTGATGCCTTCAGAAAACAGCATACTTCCACGCGCTTGTTCAGGCTGCGTTCAAGAATGGATATGGCATCGCTTATAACTGTATTGATGTTTACCGGAGCGGACATGATTCTGCCTTTGCGGGAAAACGCCAGCAGTTTTTCAGTGAGTTCCGCAGCTTTTTTACAGGTACTGAGAATCAAATTGACAAACTTCCTGTAGGTCATGTCATCTTGCGGGAGTTTATGTTCCAATAATTCCGCCGCCGACATTATCCCCGCCAGCATGTTGTTGAAGTCATGAGCAATCCCTCCTGCCAGTTGTCCCAGGGAATCCATTTTTTGCGCTTGTTGCAACTCCGTTTCCAGTACACTTTGCTCGGTAACATCGCGAATTACCAGAACTGTTCCCATTAAGGTGTTATCAGGAGATATGATTGGCGTGCAACTGTAACTTACCAGCCGTCGTTCCGGATTTGGAGAGCAAAGCAGGCAGTTCTGGGGCGAATGATTTTCCTGCCCGTAAGCCCTTACTTTTTCAACGGGGTCGTCCATCAGGCTTTCCGTATCTTGATTCAGGAATTTTATCGCTTCATTCAACTGATGTCCCACTGCTTGATCCTCGTTCCAATGGGTGAGCTGAATGGCGGCCTTATTCATCGCGGTTATGTTTCCTCTCAGATTTGTGGCAATCACGGCGTCGCCTATTGAATCAAGCGTAATACGTAATTTGCTTGAGCTTGTTATCAGAATATTGTCTTTGGTTTTTATAGCGTCGAAAGCACGGGCAAGGACAAGACCCAGTTCCCTGGTTTCTTTTGAACCTGTTATAGGTATGGAAGTGGCGTCAATGCCTTTGGTGTCGATCAGTTCGGCGGCTGACACCAGCCGCTTCAGCGGTGCGGCGATGTTACGTGACATTATAAATGCCACAATCAGACCAGCCAATACAAGCAGCAACGTTTGAGTCAGGAGTTTTTTTGTGAGTGTGTTGACCGGTCTGACCATATCCTCCCGGTAGTAGGATACGCATATATACCAGTCCAAAGGTTCAAAATATTTGATATAAGCTTTTTTGTTATACAGTGTCTTGTCTCCATTTGGTTTCCATAGCCTGTATTCAATATAGTTGTCTTGCATCGGGTGTTTAAGTATTTGCTCGAATACATTGCGAGCTTCAACAGGGAGTTTCATGTCATCAAAGACTTTTCCGGCAAACTCCGGGTGAACTTGAATGTTACGCGAACCGTCAAACATAAACATATAGCCGTACTTATCGAATTTTATCTCGGAAAACGTATGGTTGAGTTCCTTGATGATTGTCTTGATACGTGCCTGAACATCTGCTTCTATATCATCCACATACAAACCGCTGCCTACAACCCAGTTCCAGGGCTTGAACAGTCTGACAAAGGATATTTTATTGTAGGGGACGGAATCCTTTTCCGAAGGTCTGCTCCATTGATATCTCAGGTAGCCGCCTCCGGCTACCCGGCAGATTCTATTCATGTAAAAAAATAAGTCTTCACGCAGACCCAGTATGTTTTTGAAGTAATCGGGGGCGGGATACAAAGGCATTCCGTTGTATTCCGGTATCGTGGAATGGATGACCATTCGGGAAAATGGCAGAGTCGCCTCATGAATCCAGAAATATCCGGTGTCGTTGTCATATCTCATATTATTAATGGTATGCAGTGCTATATTCCGGCCTTCTGTTTCCGGTATATTGCCAGATTCGATGTCATTGTATACGGTTTGCAGAAAGTCAATGACGATGCCGACCATGTTTTCCAATTCAAGTTTTCTTGTTTCGGTCTGCTTGGCGCGGTAAAATTCAATGCTTTTATATTCGTTTTCGATTCCGGCAGTAACGGTATTGAGCAGATTCCACGCATTTTTCTCCTGGATATCCAGGATGGTGCTTTCCGATTTCCTTTGCGCGGAATACCAGATGGTAAGCGCGGCCATAAGAATGATACCGGCTACCGAGATCAATATTTTACTGCTGAATGTATTCCACATTGTTCCCCTGCACAGATAAAGCTGTTGACTTTCAAAATAAGCAGATAAAATATATAAATAATATTTTCACCTATTAAGATAATACGTGTTTATAATGAAAAATCAATGCCTTGGAAATATTCAAAAAGCAGAAAAATATGATTGTCCTGTGGAAAAATAAAAAAAAACCGCGCCTGAGCCGGCGCAGTTTTATGGTTTTTGAACGACGTCAGCCGAGATCGAACTCAATGTCCGCCTGGGCAAAACGTTGTTTCAAGTCAGCTTTGTCGATAGCCTTGACGTATGCTTCTTCGGGGGCTACAATGCCTTCCTCCACCAGTTGCATCATATGAGAGTTGAGCATCTGCATACCGAGATTTTGTCCCGTCTGCATAATCGAAGGAATCTGGAAAATCTTGTTCTCGCGAATAAGGTTGGCGACCGCTGAGTTCACCACCAGGATTTCAAGCGCAGCGACACGCCCCCGACCTTTCTTTTTCATCAAGGTCTGAGAAACCACGCCTTTGAGGGATTCTGAAAGCATGATTCTAATCTGAGCCTGACGGTCGGCGGGAAATTGATCAATTACACGGCTGACCGTACTTGGGGCAGTTGTCGTATGCAGAGTTCCAAATACCAGATGCCCGGTTTCGGCGGTTTCAATAGCTATCTCCACCGTCTCAAGGTCACGCATTTCACCCACCAGCACGATGTCTGGATCTTCACGCAACGCTGCGCGCAACGCCGGTTTGAAGCCCATGGTATGACGGGAGATTTCACGGTGATTCACCAGACAGTTCTGGTTTTTATGCACAAACTCTATCGGGTCTTCGATGGTGATGATATGTTCGCGGCGTACCCGGTTGATGTAATCCACCATTGACGCCAGAGTAGTGGATTTACCGCTTCCTGTAGGGCCGGTAACCAGTACCAAACCTTTGGAAAGATGGCAAAATTCCTTGATGACCGGGGGTAACCCGAGCTTTTCAAATGTAAGAATATCAGCGGGAATTTGACGGATTACAGTGCCGACCCCGTAAAGATCCATAAACACATTTACCCTGAAACGCGCCCGTCCGGGAATCTCATGCGCAAAGTCTGTATCAAAAGTCGCTTCAAAATCCGCACGCTTGTTTTCCGGCATTATCTCATTTACCAAGGCGTGAATCTCTTCACTGCTGAGACATTCGCTCTCTGTCCTGATCATCTCACCGTCAATACGGTAATACGCAGGATTGTTGCTGCTTAAATGCAGGTCTGAGGCGCCGTGATCGAGCATAAATTCAAGATACATGTCAATTGCAGGCATTATAAGTAATCCTCTCTACTCTAGTTGTTGAAAATTAACACCTGAATTCCAAGGGATTACCTCGGCCGGAGCGTAATCCTGTTTGCGCATGTTTATATCCGGCGTAAAGTGCTACCGGATAATACTTTGTCCTGTCGCAAAACAAAATTCAAACATCAGGTTATACTATACCTGAATATCTAATCTAGCAGAATATTATGCTTTTTCAAGATACAGATATACCCAATAAAACAGATATTTAAACTAAAATGCGCCCGCCGCCGGAAAACGGCGGACGCTGAAAGTCGAGTAAGTTATTTTGCTCTGAGTATACCGCCGGTATCCGCGCTGGTTGCGCACATGGCGTATCTTGCCAGCCAGCCGGTGGTTATCTTAGGCTCACGTGGCGTCCATGTTTTGCGGCGTTCGGCCAGAACTTCATCGGATACTTCCAATTCTATTTTGCGCTCAGGAATGCTGATTGAGATCATGTCGCCCGGCTCGATCAGGCCGATTACGCCGCCTGCCGCCGCTTCCGGGCTTACATGTCCGATGCAGGCGCCGCGAGTGCCGCCGCTAAAACGTCCGTCAGTAATCAGGGCGACTTTTTCGCCTAGTCCGCGTCCCATTATATAGCTGGTTGGCGCGAGCATTTCCTGCATTCCTGGTCCACCCTTTGGACCTTCGTAACGGATAATCACCACGTCGCCTTCTTTGACCTTTCCGGCAAGAATGCCTTCACAGGCGTCTTCCTGACTCTCAAATATCACCGCTGGACCGCGATGTTCCATCATTGCCGGAGCAACTCCGGCGGTTTTTACCACACAACCGTTCTCCGCGAGATTCCCGAACAGAATGGCAAGTCCGCCGTCTTTGGAATACGCGTTGTCCAGTTTGCGGATAATCACGCCGTCGGGCTCGGACGCTTTGGCGATGACTTCAGCCAGAGTTCCTTCCGCCACACTGAGCGCAGATTGGTCGATCAGACCTTCTTTGCGGCTGATTTCTTTGAGGATTGCGCTTATGCCGCCCGCGGCGTGAACGTCTTCCATATGGTAGGCGCTGGATGGAGATACTTTACAGATGTTGGGCGTCTTGCGGCTGATTGTGTCAAGATCTTTTAAATCCAGCTCAACGCCTGCTTCATTGGCTACGGCCAGAGTGTGGAGTACGGTATTGGTGCTGCCGCCCATCGCCATGTCCAGAGCCAGTGCGTTGTGGAATGCGGTCTTGGTGGCTATATCTTTGGGGAGTGGTCCCCCGGCAAGCGCCATTTTTACCGCTTTGCGCGCCGCTGATTTCCATAGTTCGCGGCGTTCGGGCTGGATTGCCAGCAATGAACCATTGCCGGGCAGTGCCAAACCGAGAGCTTCACAGAGACAGTTCATACTGTTGGCGGTGAACATGCCGGAACATGATCCCGGCGTGGGGCAGCTTGAACAAGCCAACTCTTCCAACTGAGGTTCGTCTATTTTTCCGACTTTAAGTTCGCCGATGCCTTCGAATACGGAGATCAGATCCAAAGCTTTGCCGCTTTTGTTTTTGCCCGCCGCCATAGGTCCGCCTGAGGCGAAAATGGTTGGGATGTTCAAGCGCATTGTGCCCATGAGCATGCCAGGAACGATCTTGTCACAATTGGGAATGCAGATCATAGCGTCAAAAGGATGCGCCTTACCCATGGATTCGACTGTGTCGGCGATAAGTTCACGACTTGGCAGAGAGTATTTCATGCCAGCATGACCCATGGCAATACCGTCGCAAATAGCTATAGTGTTGAATTCATATGGAACACCTCCGGCTTTTCTTATCTCTTCGCAGATAATCTCGCCGACTTCTTTGAGGTGACAGTGCCCCGGTACAATGTTAGTATAGGAGTTGCATACCCCGATAAAAGGTTTGTCTATATCTTCCTTTTTTATTCCGGTTGCAAGCATAAGAGAACGATGAGGGGCTCTCTCGACGCCCTTTTTCATGATGTCACTGCGCATTTTTCACCTTTTTCTTGTTAGAATTATTTCAAGTTTAAAAAATCACTGCTATATTAAGTAAATCTTTAGTCTTGTAGAACTCAGCAGAGCTGCTAATTTAACTCTGCATTATAGTTAAATCAACCGCAAAACAGTCATAAGTGCGGCATTTGTTAAGATACAAGGGGAACAGGTTGTTAATATCAGTTATAATACGAGGTTGCAATAGATAATGTTTGATTCTTTAAGTGATAAACTCCAGGATACCTTTAAACGGCTTCGCGGGCAGGCGCGTCTGAGCGAATCCAATATGACCGAAACCCTGCGTGAAATACGCATGGCTCTGCTTGACGCGGATGTGAATATAAATATCGTCAAGGATTTCGTCGCCGCCGTCAAGGAAGACTGTCTGGGTTCGAACGTGCTACGAAGCGTTACGCCTGGACAGCAGTTGGTTAAAATCGTCAATGACCGTCTGGTCGAGTTGATGGGCGAAAGCGAAGCAGGACTTGATCTGAGTTCCAATCCCAGCGTTATAATGATGGTGGGATTGCATGGTTCAGGAAAGACTACTTCATCCGCCAAGCTTGCCGCCCGGCTGAAAAAAGATAAGAAGAAAGTGCTGCTCGTCGCTGGGGACGTATACCGTCCGGCGGCGATCGATCAGTTGGAAGTACTGGGACGTGAAGTAGAAATTCCGGTATATACCGAACGTGGCAATATGAACGTTGCGGCGATTGCCAGAAACGCGGTCGATCATGCCATTGCAGAGCGTATGGATGTGGTGATTATCGATACCGCCGGACGTTTGCAGATAGATGAATCCATGGTTCAGGAGTTAGTTCAGGTAAGTCAGATTTCCCGTGCCAATGAGATATTGCTGGTGGCGGATTCGGCATTGGGACAGGAAGCTGTATCGGTGGCGGAACATTTTAATAACGCCTTGGGACTTACCGGTATTGTACTTACAAAACTGGACGGAGATGCCCGCGGCGGCGCCGCTCTCTCTATTAGAAAAGTAACCGGATGCCCGATCAAATTTGTTGGGTTGGGTGAAAAAGTCCAGGATTTTGATATATTCTATCCCGAACGCATGGCGTCGCGTATCCTCGGTATGGGGGACGTTGTTTCTCTGGTGGAGAAGGCTGCGGAGGAGATCGACGAAAAGGAAGCACAGAAGCAGCTGGAGAAGCTTAAACGCAATGAGTTTGATTTTAATGATTTTCTATCTCAGATGCGCCAGATATCCAAACTCGGCGGTCTGGAATCCATGCTTAAATTTCTTCCCGGCGGTAAAGAACTCAGCGGGCTTGTAAACGTGAAAGAATTTTCGCGTATGGAGGCGATAATCTGTTCTATGACCAAACAGGAAAGAGCTGAGCCGGAACTGATTAATCTGCCGCGCCGGAAACGAATATCCAAAGGTAGCGGCACTACCTTGGAACAGGTCTCACAACTGATAAAACATTTTAATCAGATGCGTAAAATGATGAAGAAAACCGGAATTTTCGGGAAGATGCTTTCCGGTATGGGCGGGCTGGGCGGACTAGGCAGGGGAGGCGAAATGCCTTCTATGGATGCCGCTGCTATGGCTGCAGCCTCAGGCGGGATCGGCGGGCTCAGAGGCTCTATGGCGCGTGGCTGTAATTTTACGCCGTCAAAAAAGAAGAAACGTAAAAAGAAGTGATTTTAACATTGTTAACAATAACTCTGGAGTTTCCATATGGACGAGAACAGCTTTGATGGAACCGGCAAAGTAAAGATTAAACTGCCTAAGGACGTCAGGACGCAGAAGCATCAGGTTATGCCCCGGATGTCTTCAAGCGGCAGCAGTGCAAACTTGTCAGAAAGAACCCAGAGTCTGCCTGCAAATCCGAAGAAGGCCAAATCGGTAAATCTTCAGGAGTATTTGGATAAAAGTCTTAGCAGTATGAAATTGCAACTGAATAATTATCAGGATGTGTGCAGTAAGATATCTGTGGGTAGGTGGGAGCTGGTAGATGTTGTCGATTATTTGCATATACTGGTAAAATCGTTGAATTTTGACGCGGTAAGTCTACTGATAATTGATCCGGAACATCCCGGAAAGTTTTTGCCGATGGTCAGCCGTGGATACCTTTCGCCTCCGCCGACTGAGGTGGAGAGCTATTGGACAAGTTGTTTTTCAGCCGATAAAATGTCGCTGGAGTGGAATAAGCTGTTGTCGCTGGCTCAGAGAGCCGATTCTCCGCTGGTGGAGTGGATGGATGCCGAGGATATTTTCAGAATCGGTTATTCTCCGGTTCAGGACGGGGAAAAGATTACCGGGTTTATGATAATAAGTTCTTATAAAGACAAGAATCTGTCGCCGTTGGCGTCGGCATTACTTGAGCTTTGCGGCGGGCATATCGGGCTGGCTCTGGCGGCACGTAAGACGCGTGAAGTCCATGCTGAATACCGCCATGATACCAAAGAGGCGCTTATAAATCTTAAACATATGTTGAATTCGCTGGCTGTCTCGGAAGAGCTTACCGTGGATCAACTTGTCGATACAATAGAAAAAAGTCAGGAGCTTATAGAAAAAGCGTTATCTGACATGGATTGCTAAAAAAATAAATTTTCAAGGAGTATTTATGCTGACACTTTTTATCGCGTTGGTAACTGGATTTATCATCGGAACTTTATCCACATCACAGTGGGGTTATATATGGGGGACTATTTTCGGTCTGGCGTCAATGGTCGCCATTCAGATCGTCATCGGTTTGATCGTCAGAAAAAAGGTCAACAAGATAAATCTGAATATTCAGGAGATAATGACCGAAGCACAGAAAAGTATTAACCGTAAGATCCAGATGTTTCAACGCAAGCCTCAGGGCAATCCCAAACTTATGCAACAGCAGTTGGAGAAAGAGCAGAATGCTCATTTGCGTAAGGTGCTGGAGAAAATTGATGAAATGCGCCCGCTGAGCAAATGGCAGTTTTTGTTTGCCAGGCAGATAAACACTATGAAAATGATCTACCATTATCAGCTCCGGGAGTTTGATCAGGTGGATAAATTGATACCCCGCGCACTTTATTTTGACGGTCGTGCTGTGGCTATAAAAATGGCGCGTATGTACAAGAAAAATCAGGAAGGCATTGATAAGGTATTTGAAAAGAAGCGCAAAAAGCTCAAAGGCGCCAACGCCACTTTGCTCTATGCCTTATACTCCTGGATACTGGTGAAACAGGATAAACTCGACGAGGCTTTGAAAGTCCTTATTGAAGGCAAAGCGAAGACCTCCGATGAGACCATTGCCCGTAACTGGGAGATGCTGGTCAATAATCAACCCAAACATTTCTCCAATGCCGGACTTGGCGATGACTGGTATTCGCTGTATCTGGAAGAACCCAAAGTCAAAGCTCAGCGTCAGCGCCAAAGTCAGAGCCAGAGACATCCTTTTTAAGCAGAATTGATTTCAGACTCCACCTGACGATACTTTAAAGGGGTGGAGCCTGAATATTTCCTGAACATGCGACTGAAATAGTTCGAGTCTTCAAAGCCGCATTCAAAGCTTATTTCCGAAACAGACAGCGCGGTTTCACGCAGCATCTGCATGGCTTTGCGTATTCTCAAGCGTATTACATATTGCCGCGCGCCGCAATCCAGAGCATGACGAAAAACCCGCTGGAAGTGACGTTGAGACATTCCGGCGATATGACTTAGTTCGTGATAGTTTATGTCATCAAGGAAATGTTTGTCCAGATATTCAATTGCTTTTGCCACTCTCATCAAGGACATTGTGTGCGGGTTTGTCCTGGCGCTGTCCTGATAGCAGCGGGACAGATATATCAGTAATCGGGTAAAAATGGCTTTGGCGTCCATTTTGAATCCGGGATTTTTATTGTTTATCTCATCTTCCAGTCTGGTTATTATCGATTGGGTCTTGCGCATTTCATTGCCGTTCAGCTCCAGACGCCCTGTATATCTACGTGGCTCATGATATTCTGGTTCCAGCAGAAAAAGCGGACGGAATCCAGGTAGATCACCAATGTCCCACTTGTCCATATTCAGCTCCACCGGATCAAAGACAACCGAAATCAGCGTAAGCGCGTCTATCTGCTTGAAGCTGTGATTGAGTTTGCTGTTGATTACAAACACGTCTCCAGCCGATACCGGAAAGCTTTGATTGTTTACTACATGCACCGCTTTGCCTTTTTGGATCATCACCAGCATGGTCAACTCGGATTTGCCTATTGGCAGTTCCGGAGCATCGTGAATCACTATAATTGGAAGCCCTGTATGTTTGAATTGGTATGTGTTTGCCATTTTTATCTCCGAATAAAATGTCTATGTCGTTATTATGCTATTCTTTGTCGCTTGTGTCAAGGCGGAAAGATCATTAATAGAGTATTTTTATATCTAATGCTCCTTCGTGAAAAACAAAGGATTGATGTAAACGTATTTTTAAGGAAATAATTTATGAAACTGGCACTTATGCATCCAAGAGATATAATCGCTTCTATAATGAAGCGCTTGTATGGTTACGGCATGACGACGACTTCTGGTGGAAATTTGTCCATAATGGACAGCGACGGCAATATTTGGATAAGTCCTGGCGGTGTGGATAAAGGCACACTTACGGCACAGGATATAATAAAAGTCAAGCCTGACGGCAGTACGGAAGGCATTCATAACCCTTCCAGTGAATTTCCCTTTCACCGTTCGATTTATGAACTCCGTCCTGACGTCAAGGCGATTCTTCACGCGCATCCTTCCGCACTGGTAGCTTTCAGTATAGCCAGCCGCGTCCCCAATATTGATTTGCTGCCCATGGCGCATGAGATATGTGGTGATATAGGCTTTGCTCCTTATGAAGTTCCCGGCAGTCAGAAGCTTGGTGACGCCGTCTCCAAGGTTTTTGCCGAGGGGGCAAACTGCATTCTGTTGGAGAATCACGGTACTGTAACGGCGGGAGCTAATTTACTTGAAGCCTTTATTCGCTTTGAGACCCTTGATTATCTGGCGCGTATTCAGATCAAGGCGGAGGCGCTCGGCATTCCACGTCCGCTGGAGGAGAGTACGATTCGCAAGTCCTGTGTTCGTAATCCTGAGTTGCCGGAATTTATTCCCGCCGGACATTCTCCGCGTGAATGTGAATTGCGTTCTGAAATGGTTAAATTCATTAACCGTTCTTATAGTCAGATGCTGGCATACAGTACCGGCGGGACTTTTTCCACGCGTGTATCTGGTAACAGTTTTTTAATCACTCCTACCGGTTTTGATCGTCTGAACGTATTGCCCGGGGATTTGGTACTGGTTCAGGATGGCTATCGGGAGATGGGCAAGCGGAATAGCCGTGCCGCCGGTTTCTGCCGTGATATATACGCGAAACATGATTGGATCGAGGCGCTTATTATCGCCAAGCCGCCGAATATAATGGCGTTTGGAGTAACCGGAATCGCGCCTGATACGCGTACTATTCCTGAAAGCTATATTATGTTGCGCGATATTCCTGCTATCTCGTGTGTGGAGCATTATGATAATCCCGGCGCGGTGTCTGAGCTGCTCTCTCCATCTTCTCCGGTCGTCCTGGTGCAGAATGACTGCCTTATCGTTGCCGCCAGTTCCATGTTGCAGGCGTTCGACAGGCTTGAAGTAGCGGAATTTACCGCAACCAGTTTGCTTTCAGCCACCCGGCTGGGCGGGTTGCACCCGATTACCGAAGAACAAGTCAGCGAGCTTATAGAAGCGTTTAAACTGCCGGTATAATCTAAAAACAATGCGGTGTTCCGTTTCCAATTGTAACGAAACACCTGTAATCAGGAGATATTTACTATGGATAAGATGGCAAGGGCGGCGGTTCTTATTGCTCCCGGAAAAATCGAGATGAAGGAATTTCCCATACCCGCGATCGGGGATGACGATATTCTTGTAAAAGTGGAAGCATGCGGTATATGTGGTACGGATGGACATGAATATAAACGCGATCCCTTTGGTTTGTGCCCGGTCGTGCTCGGGCACGAAGGTACTGGCGAAATCGTGGCAATGGGTAAAAATATCAGCTCTGATACCGCCGGCAAACCGCTTGCGGTGGGCGATAAAGTCGTAACCTGTATTATTCCCTGTGGAAAATGCGACGCTTGCAAAAATACTCCGGCGCGTACTAACCTGTGTGAGAATTGCGGTGTTTACGGGCTTTTTCCCGATGATGATATTCATCTGAACGGATATTTTGCCGAATATATCTTGATTCGTCCCGGTTCCACTGTTTTCAATGTAAGTTCGATGACTCTGGATCAGCGTATTCTTGTCGAACCAGCGGCGGTCGCGGTTCATGCTGTAGAGCGCGCTAAAACCACTGGATTGCTAAAATTCAATACGGTGGTGCTGGTTCAGGGGTGCGGTCCGATAGGACTTATGGTTATGTCGGTATTGCGTACTTTGGGCATTGAAAACATCATTGCGGTGGATGGCAATGACACTCGTCTTGAACTTGCCAGAGAGATGGGTGCTTCTCATACTTTCAATTTCAGCGCGTTTGAAAGTTTTGATTCCATGCTGGAAGGAATTAAAAGCCATAATAACGGTTTCGCCGCTGATTTTGTTTTCCAATGCACCGGAGTGGGTAAAGCCGGAGCCAGTGCCTGGAAGCTGGTCAAACGCGGCGGAGGCTTATGTGAGGTCGGATTTTTCATGGATGGTGGCGAAAGTGTCATTAATCATCATTTCGACCTGTGCAATAAAGAGGTTACCGCTGTGGGATCCTGGGTTTATACGCCGCAGGATTACCCGACTACCTTTTACTTTCTTAAACGCGCTACCAGTATAGGCTTGCCGATGGAAAAACTTATAACTCATCGTTTCAAGCTCGATGAGATAAGTGAGGCGCTGGAGACTAATGTGGCGATGAAAGGTATAAAAGTAGCTATCGTAAATTAATAGTATGATTGTTTTCCCGCCGGAATGTCGTTATTCCGGCGGGGATTTTTTTTACAGGATGAAGTCGCCGAAAGTCAGCAGCAACGGATAGTCACGCAAAGGCAGATGTATAAATTTCCGATGCCCGCGTCCGTTGTCCTCAATCATTTCCTGGGGCAGGGCGTATACTGAACCATCCAGAATATCCACCAGCTTTACTTCTCCGGGAAGCGCTACCTCAAGCGATATTGTCGATTCGTAACTGGTGGTCAGCAACTCGGTGGACCGCCAGTATGCAAAGGCGCAGGAGCCGTCGGGGCGGCGGAACCCCCCACTGAGCAAGTTTTTGTCATCATCTTCTCTGCGCAATATCAGCGGCGAATTCTCTCCAATGCAATAGAAATCTATCGGGAGTGCCGTAAACGAAAAATCTTCCCTGAAGAGCGCGGCGATGTTCTGTAAGGTGTAATAAGACTTTTTGGGTTTATATTCGCCGGAAGATATGCCATCTTCGTCGAATTCGGCGGCGAGCACACCAAAATAGCCGTAGTCAAGATAGCTGCTCTTGTCGCCTACTTTACCGTTCAGAGCTTCAATCATGTCCATGCAGGAGAAATATGAGGCGAACTTGACTTCGTCAAACAGATCCGCCAACATATGTCTTGCCATAAATTTAGCCTGACGCTCAGGAGTCCATGCCGCGCCGCGTAACGCTCCGGCGCCGTCGTGACGGGACTGACATCCGGTTTCCCCCTGGATGATTTCCATGGCGGGATTATGAGCATGGCAAAGACCTTTGAGAGCACGTACCCGGTTGAAGCTGCTGGCTTCATCGGGGGTATAGGCATGGTAGGTCAGGGCATCCATGCTGGCTCCGGCGCCGGTGGAAAAGACGTCATTGAGCCATTCTATGCTTCTGACACAAGTGGAGCCGCCGATTATTTTCGCATCAGCGTCTCCGGCTTTCGCGGCACATGCGGTGGCTTTAACAAATTCACCATACTCCTTACCGTTTGCACCGTGTTTCCAGCACCAGTCGCCGTCCGGTTCGTTCCATACTTCATACCACTGAATTTTTCCTTTATATCTTGCGGTCAGGGTTTTCACGTAGTCATGCCAGGCGGTTCTTTCTTCTTCAGTATGGATAGGCGGGCAGCCGACGGCGCCGAAGGCTTCGCGGGCTTTCGGGGTATACAATCCATTGCCATAGCAAAGGCACATCCAGGGTTCAAGTCCCCGCTCCAGCAGATTGTTAACTATGCCGTCAAGCCATTCAAAGTCATAAACGCCTTTTTCTTTTTCGGTTCTTGCCCAGCCGGATTGTATACGGATCCATTTTACTCCCAGTTCCGCTACTTTGTCATAGGCTTTTTCCGGATCGAATACGGCGCGGTCGAGCTTTTCAAAGCCCAGACCTATAACTGATTTTTTGACCTGACTTGAATGTACCGGAGTTACTTGTCCGATTTTACGCAAATTGTTCATGATGCAACCTCTGTTGTTGTAATTTTACAGGCTTTTTGCCTTTAATATTTAATATGTGTCGTGATGTTCTTTTCCGCAAGCATAAAAATGTGCCATAAAATATTAAAAATGTGCCATGTGTTATTGATTTGAGGATATGGTTGAGTTATAATAATTATCATGCGTGAGATCAATGAAACAATTTATGTACATTTGAACCAGCAGCGGGATATTCTTTTTCCGTTGCCTTTGTCTACTGCCGGCATTATCAGGACGCCTGATGTGTGCGATCATCATTTTTATCGTGGTGGAGAACTTGAATTTTGTTTGCGTCTGGCTTCGGAGGAGGAAGAGGCGGAGGATGAGTTGAACGGTGAATTGTATCGGCACCGTTTCCCGCATCTGCTGATCAAGCGTGGCGGGGTATCACATCGTTATTCTATAAAGGCGTCACGTCAGGCGATTTTTCTGATTTATCCGGCGGAATTGGAAGCCGCGTTTATTGCCTGTGGTATGGCAGTGTCTCCGCCCGGGATAGAGTTTGAGATCACATCGGAACTGGAAGGCTTGCTTGAGGAATTTTTTGCGTTGATACCGCATTCGCAAAATCGGGGTATGGCGGAAAAATTTGACGTTTTAAGTTTTCGTATAATTCAAAGCATTTATATGCAGAAGTTTGTGCCGGATGGTCCGGATGATGACACTGGAGCGATCATACGCAGAATAGCCTCATATTTGCAATTGCATTATATGGATGAGATAGATATTGATGCGCTTTGCCGCAGGTACGGGATGTCCCGGCGCGGTTTTTTCCGCAATTGGGCCGTACATTATTCCTGTACTCCTCATCAGTATATAATGGATTTACGTATGCGTGAAGCCGAGCGCCTGCTGGGTATTATTGGACTTCAGGTGCAGGAGGTATCAGCCTGTCTGGGTTTTAAAAACCATTCATATTTCATTCAGGTGTTCCGGCGTTATCATCATGGTGTTACTCCTGGGGAGTTCCGGCGGGATTGTCATTGTTTTCCGCCTGCTCCGCGGGAATCCTGAAATTCTCTAGAAATTCTAGGGCTTCTTCAAAACGGTATGATGAGATCAGCTCGTTAAGCCTGTCGATTGGACTTTCCAGTTCCGAGCCGGAAACGTTTTCTTTCAGTCGTTCTATGATGGATTGCGAGCCCGTGTCATCATCTTCAAGCAGAGTTTTCAGGCGTGTGAGTTGTTCATGTATCTGATCCATGCCGGGATTTTGTTTTTTCGGTGCGGGAGGCTCCTGATTTTCTCCTGGGTGGAGGTATGCGGAAACTGCTGAAAATGATTTGTCAAGTTCAAATTGTGTATGGTTGATAAGTTTATCGCAATCCTCAAGCTGATTGTTTTTTATAGCCTCTTCCAGTTGTCGAGCCGCCGCCGCGGTACTTAGTGCGCCGAGATTGGCGGCTACGCCTTTGAGTGTGTGGGCGATGCGTTGTGCTTCGCTTTGATTGCCATTGTCAACGGCGGTCTTTATGTTCTCTGAGAAATCGCGGTTATTCTGTAAATACTTATTCAACAGTTTATTGTACAGGGGCTTGTTGTTTTTTATTCGCCGCAGTCCGTTTTCGGGAGCCAAAGCTATATTTTGCGCGTCGGTGTTTCCTGATTCTGGAGTTGACGTTAGCGATGCAGGGGAGGGTGGATTGTTGTTATCATGTTTCGGCATAATCCATCGCGCAAGGACTTTTATGAGTTGATCGGGATCTATGGGTTTGCTGACGTGATCATCCATTCCTGCTGCAATGGCTTTTTCCCGATCGCCGGACATGGCGTTGGCGGTCATGGCTATAATTGGAATGTGTTGGTGCTGGCCGGAATATTTCACTTCATTATTCTGTTCAGCTTTTCTTATGCTTTCGGTCGCCTGATAACCGTCCATTTCCGGCATTTGTATATCCATCAGCAGTGCGTCATAGGAGTTCATGGTAGTTTCGCGGACTGCTTCAAGTCCGTTGGCAGCTATACTGACAGAGAGTCCGGAGTCTTCAAGCAGTTCTTTTGCCACCTGCTGATTTATATCGTTGTCTTCAACAAGCAGTACCCGGTAGCCTTTGAGCTGTTCCGGTTGTGCTTGTGAAGCAGTTTTCATGGTAGACCATGATGGCAGATTTTGTCCGAATACGCCGATGATAGCTTCGAATAATTGCGAGGCATTGACCGGTTTGAGAATATAACCGTCTATACCTGCTTCTTCGGCTTCCTGAATGATGCTTTCTGTGCCGTAAGCGGTGACCATTATGGTTTTGGGCATTTTGTCCGGAGGAACTAACTCTTTCATTTTTCTATAGGTTTCAAGTCCGTTTATATCCGGCATTTTCAGATCAAGAAAGACCATGCGGAAAGGCTCGTCGGTAATAAGAGCCTGCCGGATAAGTTCAAGAGCTTCGCCTGCCGTCTGTGAGGTGGTTACTTTGAACGACATGGCTTCCAGTAAACGTTCGTCTATTTCCAGTGCGGTCTCGTTGTCGTCTATGACAAGTACCTTCATGTTTTGAAGGTTGCGCGGCAGTTGCGCCCGTTCGGCTGTAGCGGCTGTGCCATGTTCAAATCTGGCGTTAAAGATGAATTCCGTACCTTTTCCTATCTGGCTTTTTACGCTGAAATCACCATGCATCATATTCACCAGCCGCTTGCTGATGGCGAGTCCCAGTCCAGTGCCGCCGAAGCGCCTGGTAGTGGAAGTATCCGCCTGAGAAAATGATTCAAACAATTTTTTCAATTGTTCCGGGGTCATACCGATACCGGTGTCAGTTACCGAGAACTCCAATTCGATATGCCTGTCGTCGCTCATGCGTTCTTTTACGGATATGACGATCTGTCCCTTCTGAGTGAATTTGATGGCGTTATTTGCCAGATTGACAAGTATCTGACAGAGTCTGAACTGATCTCCTTTCAGGTTCTGGGGGCATTGGGGCGGGATGTTGAACAGCAGTTCCAGTCCTTTCTCTTGAGCTTTGACGGAAATCACATTGGAAAGATTTTTGAAGACCTTTTCCAGGTTGAAATTAATATTTTCAAGGTCAAGTTTTCCGGCTTCTATTTTGGAAAAATCCAGGATGTCATTGATAATCACCAGCAGAGAGTTGGCTGAAGAGCTGATTTTGTCTATATAATCTTTCTGCTGTTCGGTGATTCCGGTTTTTTGTACGAGATGTATGAGACCGATGATCGCGTTCATCGGAGTTCTTATTTCATGGCTCATATTGGCAAGAAAATCACTTTTGGCTTTATTTGCTGATTCTGCGGCGGCTTTGGCTTTGATTATTTCGTCGTCCGCTATTTTCTTGGTGGTAACGTCCTCCATCACGCACAGAAGGTGGGTTGCCCTGCCGTCGGTTCCGGTAATCGGGGATATGGCTGACAACGCCCAGAAGGAGGAGCCGTCATGCTTCCTGTTTTTTAGAGTGCCGCGCCATTCACCATCAATTCTGGCGGTTTTCCAGAGTTCATCGTAATCGACGTCCTGCGAGTTGTCGGTTTTTAGTATATTGGGTGTATTGCCGATCACGTCTTCTTCGGTGAAACCGGTTATGGAATAGAAGCGTTTGTTGGCGTATTCAATTTTCCCGTCCAGATCACTGATGAGCACGATATTCGGACTTTGTTCGATTGCGTATGAAAGTTTGAGTATCTCTTTTTCTATTTTTTTACGTTCATCTATCTCTCTTTGCAGTTTGCGGTTGGAGTGGAAAATTATCCCCATTATAATCAATGCCGCCACTGCCACTATGGTTATAAGTTTGATGGTTGTAGACCAGTCGACTTTATGTAGAAATTGCATTTTCAGCCATTTTTGTTCCAGATGCTCGCGGGTTTCCTGATTTATTGAAGATATAGCTTTGTTTAAAATACCGACCAGCTCGGGCCAGTCTTTGCGTACCCCCATGCTCAAGTTGAACTCATAAGGCGTTGAACCGATTATCCGGATATTGGTCAAGCCCAGTTTGCGCGCCATATAAGCTCCGGACGCTACGTCGGTGATAAATGCATCGGCTTCCTGTGATGCGAGTTTCAGTAACCCGTCCTCCGTATCCTTTACTTGCAGTATATCTAAATATGGGTGATCGCGCCGTATGTACTCTTCTACCATGTAGCCTTTTACTATAGCTACTTTTTTCCCTTTCAGGTTGCTTATGCTACTGAGCAACTCCATTTGCGACGAACCGAATATGACGCAGTTAAACTTTAAGTATGGAATGGTAAAATCCAGGTATTTCGATCTTTCTGGAGTCGCCACCGCACAGGATAGCATATCAATTTTTCTGTTCTTTACCATCTCAAGGACTTCTCCCCACTGGTGGCGTTCTTTGCTGTATTCAAATTTTACATTCAGCATGCTTTCCAGCAGGGAAATGTATTCCTGAGCCAGCCCGCGATAAACTCCTTGGTCGTCAATCATTTCAAACGGAGCGTAATCATAATCCACGCCTATGCGTAAAATATTATGTTGTGCCAGCCATTCACTTTCTTTGTTGGTAAGTCTCAGAGTTGCGGCAGGTTTTGGCGATGAAACAGGCACATTGACGTCTTTTACCCACTTTTTTTCGATTGCTCTGATCTCTTCATTGGATATGAGATTGAGACCTTCGTCAATTTTATCCAGCAGCGTCTTGTGGGAACGCAGGACTCCGGCGCGGAGATACTTTGCAAACGCCTCGTTAGGCAGGTTTCCGAACTTTGAACGTATCCCCATATTGCTCATAAGTGTTGAAGCTATGACCCCTTCAGCCATCAGCATGTCTATCTCCCCCGCTGCAGCGGCTTTAATCAGTTCCAGAAAACCTGGATACATTTTTAAGTTTGCTTGAGGATAATGCCGCTTCATGTATTCTTCGTAATAAGTACCGCTGACTACCCCAATAGTGTACTTCTCGATATTAACGGTATCCGCTACAGATATTTTTTCCTTGTTGTAAAAGAAGTATGACTGCAAAGGGAAGAGAGGCTGTGAAAAACTCATCCAATGACTTCTAGAGCCGGAGATGAACAAGCCGGCATGAATGTGGCATTCTCCTGATTTTACCGCTGCGATGGTGTTTTCCCATTCTTTCATTACAAATTCTATCTTTGTTCCGGTTTTCTGCGACCACAAAGTCCATATATCAACCAGTATTCCGATCGGCTTTCCATTGAAATCACGCATTGCCAGAGGCGTGAAATTTTCCGCCAGGGCAATTTTTAACGCTTCTCCAGATTTTTCGTTATAGATATCAAACCATTTTCGGCTTAATGTATTGCGTGCTTCCCATGATATCCGGCTGAAACCCTTCCTTACCGCGTCAAGCAACTCCGGCTTACCTTTCTTGACTGCGGCGTAATACCAGTTCTGATGTATAGCAAGGTTTTCGGAGAACCCGAACTGATCGGCAAGATATAATTTATTAAGATAGTATTGAGCTATAGGCAGTTCTTTGACGAACACTTTTATGTCTCCGGCGGCGATGCTTTCGAACATAAGCTGATTGTTTTCAAATATCCCAAGTTCTATTTCCGGGTGTTTTTCGCGAAGAAAATCTATCGCGTAATCACCTTTTATAACTCCCACCCGGAAAGGTCTCAATTCCTTTATGCTTTCTATATGCGCGAAATCGTTATGAACCCAGAAGTATATTTTTGACAGATATTGCTTGGAGGCAAAGTCCATAAAACCGGCGCGGACGGCGTCATAAAACAATCCCGTGTGTCCGTCAGTTCTGCCCGCTCTGACATTCTCCAAACTTGTATTCCAGTCCGAGAGAACAAATTCAACTTCAATCCCGGTCAGCTCAGACCATTCTTTCCACAAATCTACTAGAAATCCGTCCGGCTCACCGTCTTTATTCATAAACTGATAAGGAGCTGAGTTATTCCCGCACGACAGCCTTATCCTGGCGGGGGGAGCCCCCAAAGCCATAAATGCGCCTGTAAGCAGCAGGCATATAAGACTTAATTGTGTGAGCAACTTCATCGTTCCCCTCCGCTATGTTCAACTGTTTCCCCTGTATATATGATATTATTATACAGCTTTTTGAAAAATATGGAAGAGTAAAACAGCTCTAATATACCGATTTGTGGAAAATTATCAGTTTTTTTATAAACAGACTTGACTTTATATTTTTAAAGTGGTATTCTGGTACTAGAATACGATAAGTAAACAAATAAAGCATGAGGATTCAGGAATATGAGCCAGATTTTAGCGATATCGGAAGGAGCGGCAATTGCAATGCACACTGTGGTATTGCTGGCTTTGCACAAGGATGAGTTGCTCACTACTCATTTTATGTCGGAAGAGTTGAAAGTATCGGAAAATCATTGTTCCAAGATATTGCAGAGGTTGGCGCGGGAAGGATTGATCGAGGCGGTGCGCGGTCCGAAAGGCGGATTTCGACTGGCGGTAGAGCCCAGGAAGCTGAGGTTGTTGGACATATACAACGCGATTGAAGGTAAATTATGCGAGAAACATTGTTTGTTCAAGGTGGATAAATGCCCCGCTGAGAAGTGTTTGTTCTATGAATTGACATCGGAGATAAACCGGATGGTTCGCGATTTTCTTGAGAATAATACAGTCTACGACGCAGTGCGCAAAGGAACTTTTAAGATAATCAAAAAGATGGAGGAGTAAATAATGAAGCGTACAATAATAAAGATCGATGAAGAAAAATGTAATGGCTGTGGACTTTGTGTCCCTGCGTGTCATGAGGGCGCCATACAGATAGTCGATGGCAAAGCCAAACTGGTCAAAGAGTCCTATTGTGATGGACTCGGCGCCTGTCTGGGGGATTGCCCGCAGGGCGCCATAACCATGGAGGAACGTGAAGCTGAAGCATTTGAGCCTGAAGTAGTGAAGGCTCGACTGGAGGCAGAGAAACGCAAACAACAGGCAGCTCCCGCGCCATTGCCGTGCGGCTGTCCCGGAACCTTTGCGCGTTCGCTCACTAAGAAACCGGAGAGCAGTAGCGGGTATGCTCCCGGCGAACAGACATCGCAATTGACGCAATGGCCGGTACAGTTGCAGCTTGTTCCGGTTGATGCTCCATACTGGGAGAACGCGGATTTGCTGGTGGCGGCAGATTGCGTGGCAGTAGCTTACGGCGGTTTTCAGAAGCTGTTGCAGGGAAAAAAGGTGATAATAGCCTGTCCAAAGCTGGATGAGACCGGTTCATATGTTGACAAACTGGCGAAAATCCTTATAGTTAATAATATAAGAAGTCTCACCGTCGCTTTTATGGAAGTCCCCTGTTGTACCGGAATTGTGCGCATTGCCAAAGATGCGCTAGCAGCAAGCGGCAAAGATATACCTTTGCACCTGATGAAAGCCGGTATCAACGGCGGTATCGAAGAAGTCAACTAAGGAAATGAAACAAAATAACAACCATAAAGCAAGGAGCTTGATTATGTCAGAAATGTTTTGCTATCAGTGTGAACAGACTGCAATGTGTACGGGGTGTGAAAAGATGGGGGTGTGCGGTAAGGATTCGCATACCGCGGCTTTGCAGGACTTATTAATTTGCGCTGTTAAAGGTTTGTCTCAGTACGCTCACCGGGCAAGAGCGTTGGGCGTGGTGGATGAGGAGGTCAATCTGGCAACGGCGGAAGCGTTGTTTACCACTGTTACAAACGTCAATTTCGATCAGGAAAGGGTTGCCGACGTGTGTTGGCGTACCATTGTGATGCGCGATAAAGCCAGGCATATGTATCAACAGGCGTGTGACGAAAAGGGCATTGTTTGTCAGGAGCCCGAAGGCCCTGCTCAGATGATCCTGGCTCATGCGGTTGATGACATGATAAAACAGGGCGGAGAATGCGGCATAATGCAGCGCAGATCGGCTTTTGGCGATGACGTGGCAGGCTTGCAGGAATTGCTTGCCTATGGGCTTAAAGGCGCCGCCGCATATGCCGATCACGCGCATATTCTGGGTTATGATAATGATGACGTCTATGCTTTTTTCCATAAGGCTCTCTGTGAATTGGCGGAAAATCAGACTGACGTCAATGCGCTTATAGCCCTGAATATGGAATGCGGTCAGGCAAACTTGAAAGTAATGGAACTGTTGGACAAGGCAAATACCGATACCTACGGACACCCGGAACCAACTTCCGTGCGGATTACCCCGGTACGCGGCAAAGCTATACTTGTCTCCGGTCATGATCTCCAGGATCTGGAGGAACTACTCAAACAGACCGAAAACAGAGGCATAAACGTTTATACGCATGGCGAGATGTTGCCATGTCATGCCTATCCGGGTTTGAAAAAATACAAACATCTGGCGGGTAATTACGGCGGCGCCTGGCAGGATCAGCAACGCGAGTTCGATGAGTTTCCCGGTGCCATTCTTATGACCACCAATTGTATTCAGAAACCCCGCCAGGGTTACAAAGACCGGATATTTACCTGCGGTCTGGTGGCTTGGCCGGGAGTTGAGCATATCCATCATCAGGATTTCACTCCTGTCATAGAAGCGGCGCTCGATGCTCCAGCGTTCAGTAATGACCAGCCTGAAAAGACTATTACCGTCGGATTTGGCAGAAATGCCGTACTTCAAAATGCTCCGGCGATCATCGACGCGGTCAAATCCGGTAACATCAGGCATTTCTTTCTGGTTGGAGGTTGCGACGGCGCCAAGCCCGGACGTAATTACTTTACCGAACTGGCGGAAAAGATACCGTCGGACTGCGTGATCCTTACCCTTGCTTGCGGCAAGTACCGGTTCAATAAGATGGAGTTCGGGGACATCGGCGGTATTCCACGGTTATTGGATGTGGGGCAATGTAATGACGTGTTTTCCGCCATTAAGATAGCCAGCGCTCTTGCCGAGGCTTTCGGTTGTGGTGTGAATGATCTGCCGCTGTCCATGATTTTGTCATGGTATGAGCAGAAAGCGGTGGCGATATTGCTGACGTTGTTGTCGCTGGGTATCAAGAAGATAAAGCTGGGGCCATCTTTGCCGGCATTTGTTACTCCGGCGGTGCTGGATGTCCTGGTTAAGAATTTTGAGATTGCTCCGATTTCCACCCCGGAAGCAGACCTCAAACAAATTCTGGGGTAAACCTCGGCTTTTTAAACGTGTTCCGGCACGAGCCTTATTGGTAGTGCCGGGATGCTTTTTTGTGGTGAGCCGCTGGCAGACAAAGCCGATGCGATACTAAAAACATTGAGAGTAGTCTTTTGCGCGCTTGTTAATTTTACGTGAGGACAGGATTCTTACCTGATTTTATCTGAATTTACCATAAAAAAAAACTCCACATGACCGTTAATTGTATAAATGATTTTGCTTTACAGCATGTTATAAGCATAAAACGGTTTGATTTTTAATAATAAACGGGGTATTTTCCCAACAGAGACTTTAGCCCGGAAATTTAAGTGGATATTTTTTACTATGGCGGAACAACAGGATGTAGAGGATCTGAAATCAACGACGGGGAAGCACACGCCGGTCGCAAGTGATGATTATATTTCTCTTCCCCCTGAGGAAGAGATTCTCAGGCTGCGCAAATTACAGGTAAATGACCTGATAACTGAACTGTTTTTTGCACGACAGAGACTGAAGAACTTTCTGCAGGAACGCGGCATAGCCGTCCCGGAAACCATATTTGAAGACGAAACCCACAAGAATCTGCTTGATCTTAACGCTTCTGTTTATATAAATAACTTTACCCGCAGGGAAATACTCAATATTCCAGACAGCGCCAATGCGGTAAACAGTACCGTTAAATCATTTGTTATGCTTTTTGACTCTCTTATTTCCACCAACGCATTTGAAGAAGTGCTGGTTTCCGTTGAGGGAGTGGATGAGGTGATTACAGTAAAGCAGCTGCTTGAAGATTATGATAGCAATAAAGTCGATGAAGAAAAGAAAGTTGTAGTTGCGGTTCACGATCTTAGAGATCAGCTTGAAGCCCTTATCGATGAAAACAGTTCAGGCAATAAAAACTTTGAAAATATTGACGATGACGCCATTGCCGCCACCCGGGAACTTGGTGCCGACGGCGTTGAAAAGCTATTCGACTCCAAGTTGGGCGAAGGCGGTTACGCTTTCAGCGAATATTCACCCTTTATATCGCAGGAAATGTTTAACAGCATGTTCAGTGAATTACAGTTCACCGGGCAGGAAGATGATAAATCCGCTAAAAATGCTGAAGGTCTACTTGATGACTCAACAGAGATCGGAGAAGATATAGTCTTTGATGATTCAACTGATATTGAAGAAATCGAAGAGGTTGTTCCCGGTGGTGCTGCGGATGAAGTGTTTGAGGATTTTGACTCGTTTGAGGAAAAATCCGATGAGAAACTTGATATCGCTGGCGACGCTGAAATGTCTGAGGATGATATTGAAGCCATGCTTAAAGCGGGACAGGCAGACAATGAAACTGTCTCTGAAAATGATATAGACGCACTTTTTAATGGCGATGATGATGATGATGATGATGATAATATATCAGAAGATGATATTGAAGACATGCTTGCAGGGAATGATGTCTTAAGTGCTGAACCTGATGATGCAACAAAAAATATGTCAGAAGATGATATTGAAGCCATGCTCGCGGGGAATGACGCCGTAAGCACTGAGCCTGATGATGCAACGAAAAATATGTCAGAAGATGATATTGAAGCCATGCTCGCGGGGAATGACACCGTAAGCGCCGAACCTACCATGGAAGAGGAGGATGCAAAACCTTTTACCAGCGATGATATTGAGGCGATGGTTGCCGAAGCTGCGGCAAAAAGAGCTTCGGGAGATTTTGATGAAGATATTTCAGGGTCTTCAACTTCGGTCAAAGACCCTGGACAAGCTGTTTCTATGGATGCTCTTGATAATTTTGAGACCATGGCGTCACCAGACGAAGATTGGGAAAATACGATAAAGAAGAAGACTAAACACGCTTATAACGATGGCATCATAGCCATTAATAAGATTTCATCAAAGACTGATGTCAAAAAGTAAGGCTTCAGATTCGTGATTGAAAAAAATAAAACCCGGCGTCAGCCGGGTTTTTTATGAATTGGAGTTTAATTGTTTAATAAAACTCAGCTTTCTTCAGTTTGCTCAGCCTGGAAGCGAGACATAATGTCATTTGCCACATTGGATGGAACCTGTTCGTAGCGTGAGAATTCCATTTCAAACAGACCACGTCCCTGTGTCATGCTTCTGAGCTCGGTGGCATATTTGGACATTTCCGCCAGCGGAACTTCGGCATTCACCACCTGAAGTCCTTCCTCTGAGTCCATGCCCAGTATTCTGCCGCGTTTGTGATTTAAGTCCCCGGTTATATCTCCCATAAAATCGTTAGGGATGGTAATCTTTACCGTCATAATCGGTTCCATCAGTACCGGTTTTGCTTTTTGCATCGCTTCGCGGAACGCTCCGCGTCCGGCTATCTTGAATGCCATTTCATTGGAATCCACCGGATGATACTTGCCGTCATAAATAGATACTTTTACGTTTTCCACCACACAACCAACCAGCGGTCCGTTGATCATTGCTTCGTTTACGCCTTTCTCGACCGCCGGAATGAAGTTTTTGGGGATACTGCCGCCGACGATATCGTTGCTGAACTCAAAACCTTCGGCATTAGGAGTAATACGCATGAATACTTCCGCGAATTGCCCGGCACCGCCAGTCTGTTTCTTGTGTCGGTAATGTCCTTCTCCATTGGCGGTGATGGTTTCCCTGTATGGTATTTTCGGAGTATGCAGGTCTATGCCGACCTTGTAGTTTTCCTTGAGTTTCTTGACGACATTGCCAAGATGTTGATCTCCCATTCCGGACAACAACAGTTCATGAGTTTCGTCATGACGCTTGAAGGTGATGGTAGGATCGCTCTCTGAAAGCTTAAGCAATCCCTGGGCTATTTTGTCTTCTTCGCCGCTCTTTTGTGAGGTTATGGCATAGGACATCACCGGATGCGGGAATTTGATTTTAAGACATTCCCGGGCATTAGGACACATGCTCAGCGTATTGTTTGTATGAGTGTCTTTGAGCTTGGCCACCGCGATTATCGCGCCGGGGCAGACTTCCGTAACCGGAGTCTGCACCTTGCCGTCCATCAGCAACAGTGAACCGCAGCGTTCCTTGCTGCCAGTGGTTATATTGTAAAGATCGCAGTCTGACTGGAACATGCCATTCACCACGCGCAGATAATTGAGCTGTCCCACAAATGGGTCGAGGATAGACTTGAACACCAATGCTTTGGGGCGGGCGTCGATGGATATTTCCTCGGTTTCTCCATTCGCCAAGGTGATGACGCCTACATCATGAGGGGAGGGGAACAGGTTTACCACTCCGTTCATGAGTTTGTCGATGCCTATATCTTTATTTACACTGCCGGCGAATACCGGTACCAGGTGACCACTGACAATGGCTTTGTGTAATCCGGTGGAAATTTCCTCTTCGGAAAGTTCTTCGCCGTCAAGATAGCGGGTCATGAGCTCTTCGTCTGATTCTGCTATGGTGTCCATAAGCTGTTCGCGATATTTGGTGACGAACTCCTCCAGTTCTGCCGGAATTTCTTTGTCCCTGAGCACATGTATTACTTCTTTCAGCGCTTCGCCCTTGCCGGTTGGAACAGTGATCGGGGTGCATACGGTTTTGCCGTAAGCGTCTTGTATCTGATTGAGTAGTTCAAAATAATCCGCCCGGTCATTGTCGAGATTATTGATGAATATACAACGGGGCAGCTTGAGTTCTTTGGATAGCCGCCAGGCGCGATTTGTACCCACTTCTATGCCGTTGATTCCGTCAATGACCAGCAGGGTTATATCGGTGGCGTAAAGTGATGAGATGGTCTCTCCGATAAACTCTCCGTATCCGGGAGTGTCTATGAAAAACAAATTATTACCATTCCATTCGCAGCTCAGAGGGGTGGCGTAAATACTGCTTTGTCGCGCCTGTTCCTCGGGAGTGTAATCGGAGACGGTGTTCTTCTGGTCAATACGTCCGGGCCTGTCTATTGCGCCGGCTTTGAAAAGCATGGTTTCACATAACATTGTCTTTCCACTTCCGCTATGACCGGCAACGACAAAATTTCGAATCTTCTTTACATCTTTCATTAAAGTTTCATCTCCAGTGTTGGTAGGTTGATATTGATCAGTACCGCAAAAAGAACACCGGTGTCCAGAAAAATCTTGAACCCCTGTAGAAAATAATAGCAGATTATGAGCGCATTTCAAAACAATATTCTAAAATAGTCTGAATATTTTTATGTGCTTCCAATATGAAAATACCCCCAAAAATGTTGTAATTCCTTGGCAGAACGAAATATAAATAGTGTTATAATTATATTCGGTGAAAGCGTCCCGCCGGACATTCTCCAAGGGCAGGACTCTGACCAGTGAAGTTAAAACTGGCTTATGGTTGTTTTCTGCGGCGGTTCAGGTGGACCTGAAGGAGTGCGGTTTCCGCGGGTGTCATGCCATCAATACGGCTTGCCTGAGCTAGAGTAGTCGGGGCTGTTTTGATGAGTTTCATACGGGTTTCGTTTTTCAGTCCTTTGATTGTGGCGTAGTCAAAATCCGAAGGGATCTTCCATTTTTCCAGATTGTTGAGTTTTGACACTGAGTCATTTTCGCGTTTGATATATCCCTCGTAGTGGGATTGTATGAGCAACTGGTTGAAAACTCTGCGGTCATCGCGTTTTGACAGATCCAGCGGGAGTGATTCAGCAGGGAAGGGGAGTGTTGCAGATGGTTCGCCCTTCATGTTGCGGAGGAGATCCCACAGGGATTTGCCTTTGACTTTTTCTGTGCGCAGGTGGGCGGATACAGCGTCGAGTTTATCGCGATAGGCGCTGAATTTGCGGAATTTTTCCTCCGGTAGCAATCCATGAGCGTAGGCGAAATCACACAGCCGCAAATCGGCGTTATCCTGTCTCAGGCGCAAGCGAAATTCCGCCCGGCTGGTGAACAGGCGATAAGGTTCGAGAATTTCTTTGGTAACGAGGTCATCGATCATCACGCCGATATAGCTGCTGTCCCGAGCCAGTTCCACGGGGTCTTTGCCCATTGCGATTCTGGCGGCGTTGAGTCCGGCGATCAGCCCCTGACCGGCGGCTTCCTCGTATCCGCTGGTGCCGTTTATTTGTCCGGCGGTGAAAAGGTTGCGCCATTTTTTATTGCCCAGGGTGCGTTCCATCTGGTCGGGGAAGATAAAATCGTATTCAATGGCGTAGGCGTAACGGGATATTTCGGCGTTTTCCAGACCCGGAACCGAGTGTATCATTTTTACCTGAACGTCCGGCGGCAGGCTGGTGGAGATGCCGTTGATATAATATTCTTCGGTGAATTCACCTTCCGGCTCCAGATACAGCAGGTGTTTTTCGTGATGTGGAAAACGTACGATCTTGTCTTCAAATGATGGACAATAGCGCGTGCCTATGCCTTCTATTTTGCCTTGATAAAGCGGCGCCAAGTGCAGGTTTTCCTGAACCAGTCTGGCGGTATCGGCATTTGAATAGACCATATAACAGGGCATATCGCGTTTTTGTGCACGGGGCAGGTGTTCGGCGTCATCAAAATAGCTGAAGTTCTCTTCGCAAAGTTCCGCGTCCTGACGGGTCATATTGCTGAAATCGATAGTTTTCGCCAGTATTCGCGGGGGAGTTCCGGTTTTCAGGCGTCCGATGCGTAATCCGAGTTGTGTTCTGAGAGCTTGAGCGAGGCGTGTTGACGGCTGGTCTCCAGCTCTACCGCCGGGCATACTGGTCATGCCGTAGTGGAGCAGACCGTTCAGAAAGGTTCCATTGGCGAGCACTAGACTTTTGCAGGTAAACTTATCGCCCAAGCTGGTTTCCACGCCGGTGATGGTATTGTTTTCGATGATGAAAGCGGTAACAGACGCTTGTTTTATGTCCAGTCCATTTTGACGTTCCAGTTCAAATTTCATAGCACGCTGAAAGCATACTTTATCGCATTGCGAGCGTGGCGACCACACGGCGGGGCCTTTTGCGCTGTTGAGCATGCGGAACTGAATGGTGGCGGCGTCGGTAACTTTGCCTTGAGCTCCGCCTAGCGCGTCTATCTCTCTTACCACCTGACCCTTTGCAATACCGCCTATTGCCGGATTGCAACTCATCTGGGCGATATGATCCATATTCCCGGTGATAATCAGCGTCTTCGCGCCGGTTCTGGCGGCGGCGAGCGCGGCTTCACAGCC
>JAFGXT010000126.1 GCA_016936495.1 Victivallales bacterium | reverse complement strand
GATTAAAGTCAATCCGCTGAAAGAGGATTTGCAGGAGCTGGTGAAAGAGCTCAGCAGGGGACGGATGGCGGATGTCGTCTTTGAAGTAACCGGCAACGCCAAACTCATTCCTGACGAATTTAATGTGTTGCACGAACAGGGACGTTTTGTGTTGATGAGCAGTCCAAAAGAGAAAACCGCGTTTGATTTTCATGACCTCTGCAATCGACCTAGCCATACGATTATCGGCGCACATAATTTTTCTCATCCCAAAGTCGCTACTTACGAGAATCCATGGACGGCGGAGCGGCACTGTGAACTGTTTTTCGACCTGGTGGCTGATGGAGAGCTTGATGTACTCCGTATGATCAGTCATCGGGTGGATTATCGGGAGGCTCCGGGAATTTATCACAGCTTACAAGAAGACCGCTCGCAATATATGGGTATAATCATCGACTGGGAAAACGCATAATGAAAAAGAAAATGGTAGTAATAGGCTTCGGGTTCATGGGAGCGGTTCATGCTAAAAATATTCTTGAGAATGAACGGCTTGAACTATGTGCAATCATTGATAACAGAGATAGCATTTTTGAAGAAATCGAAAAAACGGGAAATCACGGTGAGCTTGGTCTGCCCATAGATCGATTGAAGAAAGTCCCGGTCTACAAGACGCTAGAGGAATGTGTGAGCAAAGAACAGCCGGATGCGGTCTCCATCTGTGTGCCGCTGTTTCTCCATTATGAACTTACCCGCAAAGCCTTGGAATTCGGACTTGATGTGCTTCTGGAAAAACCGTTTTGTCCGACTCCTGAACAGTGTGATGAGCTTATTGCCTTGGCAAAGGTAAAAGGGCGGATATTAATGGTGGCGCACTGTGTACGTTTTTCTCCCGCATGGCAGTTTTTGTCAGAATGCATCAGGGACAAACGTTACGGAGAATTGAAGCTGTTGAATGCTTCCCGTATGAGTGGAGAACCTGCCTGGGGCGCATGGCAGGATGAGAAGATAAAAAAGACTTGTGGCGGTTCCTTGTTTGACCTGCTCATTCATGACATTGATTTCGTAATCTCATGTTTCGGAAAACCGGAAGGGATAGAGCTTAATCTGAATGTGGATGAGTACTGGGAGTTTGAACTGAAGTATCATGAACAGTTGGCAAAAGTCAGCATTAAAGGCGGTTTCCTGCATCGGCACACGACCTTCACATCGGAATACGTCGCCACTTTTGACAAGGGCAGTGTAAGGTACAGTTCTCTGCAACCTGAGTTTATTTATACAGGAACCGACGCCGGATCAGAAATAATTGAAGTGAAAGGAGACGGCTACGCCAATGAACTGGACTATTTTGCCGGATGTATTGAAGCTCACAAACCGCCGATAAAATGTCTGCCGGAAGAGGCGCGGACGGCGATTGATATCTGCCGGAAGATCAAAGTTTTGTGCCCGGAGACATGAACAGACGAAAAGCACACATGAAGCATTGTATTCCCTTAAAAAAGAATTTTTCATGTAGTGATACAATAATAAGACCGGGCTTCCCCGATTTTATGAGCAAAATTTTCACAACCGGTTGTCAGCTTTTACTTTGTTATTCTATTCAGTTATTACTTATGCTGCGAGCCAGTTTGCGAGAGACTCCGCCATCGACGATCATGGTCTGACCCGTGATAAACGATGCTGCGTCCGACGCCAGAAATACCGTGAACTCTCCGATGTCCCGAACGTCCCCCAGGCGACCTATGGGAATGTCCTTAGCCACTTCTTCCGGGTTAAAGCTTTTATCTCGGGACATCCTTTCCACCTCTATATACCCGGGAGCTATATTGTTGACGCGAATTCCAAGAGAGCCTATTTCCAGCGCGAGCTGTCCGGTCATGGCGTGGATCGCTCCTTTACTCATGGCATAGAGTGTTCGCCCCGGCACACTGGTATCCTGTTGTACCGATCCGATATTGATAATGCTGCCGCCGGAGGTACTGTCCCGCATCAGTTCAATTTCCCGAAGGCAGCAGAACAGCGTTCCTTTTATATTGATGTCGGAAAGTTGATAATATAATTCAGGAAATATGTTATCAAACTGAATATAACCGGGATCCCAGCCAGCATTGTTGACGGCGATATCCATTCCGCCCCATAAAGATTTTATTTCAGCAAACATACCATCCAGTTCATCGTCTCTTGACAGATCGGCACAAAAAACATGAGCTTTTCCGCCTATTCGGAAAATCTCTTCAAGCAAAGATTCCGCTTCTGCCTGATTTGAACGGTAATGCAGAAAAAGTTCAGCGCCGGCTTTTGCAAGGGATATGGCTACTCCTCTTCCAATGCCTTTTCCGGCTCCGGTTACCAGAGCTCGTTTGTTTTTTAGTTGCATAATCACTTATTCCAATCAAACATTTCGGCTAAAACTTGATAATGCGTGTCGAAGATTTCTTCATTAAGCGTGTCGCTATGGTGCTTAGGGGAGCGACAGTAGTCGCTGGGAATTAATCCCCGCCGTTTAAGGATTTTCTTTTCATAGCAGATGATCATCTCCACATCTTGGCGAATGTGGTTAAGCATGGCGTTTAACTTCTCATGCACCGCCATCGCTTCTGATGCATTGTCTGTCTGGATCAAGTCGTAAATTCTCCGGTAGATGTCGAACATTGACGGTCCTGGCATGACTCCCACCGCGCCGCGGCGAAACCCTTCAATCATCTGAAATCCGGCATTGCCGATAAAAATCTCGCCATTGCCTTCCAGCAAGTTCAACAGCTTGGAAATATAAGCGCCCGGCGGTTTGCATTCGATTTTGTAGTAACGTAGATTCGGATGACGTTGTCCGATCCCAGCCAGGACTTCCGGCGCGATGCCGACACCTGTCTGTTCCGGTGCGTACTGCAACATAACCGGAATACTGACCGCATTGCATAACGCTTCGATATGCCGGGTCAGTTCAGCGGCTCCTGGCTTCAGGAAGAATGGAGGCAGAACCATCATGCAGTCCGCGCCGGAAGCCTCGATACGCTTTGCCCACTTCACCGCCACCTCGGTCGAATGCCGGGTATTGGAGATCACGACCGGAGCGTTATTGACATGGCAGATTTCGACGGTCATATCAATGAGTTTTTCTTCCTCTTCCCGGTCGAGTTTGTAATATTCCCCGGCAATGCCGAACAGCGCCAGCGAGTGTGCTCCGCCTTTCAGCATCGCTTGGCAGCAGTTTTTATATGACTCATAGTCGAATTCCCCCAGGTCATTAAATACAGCGGGAGCTATAGGGCAGATACCTTTGATTTTCATGTTGTTATTCCTTGGTTATGTTGATCTTTTCTGTGAATTCAAATTTATTCCAAAACAACTGCTCTACTGGAGAATGGTTTTTTCTGCAATTAAAAACAATATTATGGAATGTAACATTCTCGACTTTATGGTCTTCGTCGAATCCTAGGATTTCGCCGGGCAAATGTGGATGCTCACTGAAATAATTGCTGACCGAAATATTCTGGATCTTGCCCGGTTCCTTGTCCGTAGTATAATACCCCGGACAAATTACAAAACCAAAATCTCCACGCGGAGGTCGCCCCTCGACAAAAATCCCATCATAGCTGACATTCTGCACTGTGGAATGATCAATAATACACACATGTATCGGATAGAGTATGCTGTTGATGACTTTTATGTTTTCAAAGCGTATGTCTTCCAGCACATCACCTTGCGAGGTATGCCCTATTTCCAGTGCGCACCCGCAACGGTCATTCCACAGTACCAGATCCCGGAAGACCAGATGCCCGGATATCATATCAAAAGAACGACGGGTCTTGATTGCCACTCCATCATCATTGCATTTCATAAAACAACGTTCGACCAGCAGATTGTTGCAGGAACGTGGTTGTATTCCGTCATTGTTCTGAATCCATGAAATCGTCTTGTAGTTACGTACGGTACAGTTGTCAGTGCCTGATATGACAAAATTCCAGAATTGGGGATTGTAAACCAGTGGTCCGTCAAATTCTATGCTTTTGCATTTATGGAAGCAAATGAATCCTTCATAGCCCTGATCCGCAATCCATTTTTCACCCATGCGGTCACCTTTATTTTCGCCCACGTCGCGCTTACACAAGGAACCGTCTAGAATGCCTTGCCCGTAAAGCATGGTGCTTTCTGTTTGTTCCGCCAGTACTCCGGCACGGACAGTGGCTCCGCGTTCGAGAAATACTTTTTTGCCGCTCTCCAGATGTAACAGCCGTCCTTCGACATCATGCAAGCCGGGGAGAAAATGCAAAACATCAGCGTCTCCGCATTTAAGGTCTTCCAGCCGATGGGTTCCAGGCGCAATAGTTTTGATCTTTCCCACGGCAGGAATAGGTGTTATCCGATCACCCAGGATATACACAGTGTAAGCCGGCTCGTCTTCCATGAAGTAATTGATCTCTAGACTTCCGTAAAGTGGGGACGGAAGAGTGAATGTTACAGTCCTGTCATCAATATTTACGGGTATGCGTTTTTGTAAAGATGGTCGGAATATGGCAGTACGTACTGCACACGGAAAATCAATCCGTAGATTTACCGCCACTTCCGCGGCAAATGACAGGAAACCCTCACTGCCGCCGTTTTCATGCGGATGTCGCATCATTGATGTGGCTGCGCCTACCGCCACCGGACGCCATCCGGGAGTATCGGCCCTCCCGAGTCGCGCGGTCATAACAGCCGGGCGAATGCCGGGAATAAAGTTTTCCGTCTGCAAAACGTAAGACCGATCTTTCCTTTCAAACACAGCCGCGCTGACTATCTCCATTCCGTTTTTGTGCATTATTTCCAGTCGTTTCGCCGAAGGAGTGTCATGGTCAAGACAATATAGCCGGAGCGCGCCACCTCCAAAATAGTGTTCCATATAGACCTGTAGCATAACCCGTGATGTATAAAGCTCAAATTGCGAATCGGAGAAGCAGTTCATGTCGAATAGCATTTCGACGCCGATCAGATTTTCATATTCCGGCAGAGTTTTGGCGGATAATTCATTGCGATGGGTGAACAGCTCGCTCAGATAACATTGTTGTCTGGTGATTGATTCCGGCGAAAATGGCGTTCTGTTGCCATTTGTAACTGGAATCAGCAGCAGATAGAAGCCATTGCGGTGGATTGCCTCTATTGCCATATCAAGCAGTTGGACATTAGTCAGACGCCCATTGGCGTCGGCAATGGAGGTTTCGTCTATTTCGAGTCGAATCATGTTGACCTGCTCTCGTCTGAATGCAAGCAGATCGACTTCAATATGATTGTCCCGGTTCAATTTATAATCCCGACAGGAAATGTCTATTTCCACCCGGTCCCGGTCGTAAAAAAGTCCGTTTTTTACACTAAATGGTGTTTTGAAATCCATGTTATTCAGCTCCTGATTTAAAGATAGGGAAAATCACAGCCTTCGTCGGCCTGCATGACATTGTCGATATAGTGCCGGACAAAGCCGCGTTCGAATTCCTCTTTAGGAGAAAATTCAGTGTTTTTCAGGCGGGCGGCTATTTCCTCATCGCTTAGTTCCACTTTCAGAATGCCGGCGTCCACGTCCATGACTATTGTATCGCCGTCTCTAATCGCACCAAGAGCACCGCCAGCGGCTGCTTCAGGGCATACATGCAGCACCACGGTTCCAAAGGCACCGCCGCTCATGCGCGCATCGGTTATACGGACATAGTCTTTAATCCCACGCTTGTAAAGTTTAGGCGGAATTGGCAGATAATTACCGAATTCCGGCATGCCCGGTGCGCCTTTGGGACCATAACCACGCAAAATCACCGCTTTGTTTTCATCCATATCTGAATCATCATCAAGCAGGTATTTCTCCGCCTCGGCTAAAGAATCAAATACCCGTGCCTCACCCCTGAAACTCATTATTCCCGCCGCGCTGCTCTTGATGATTGCTCCGCGCGGGGCGATATTTCCACGCAACACCTTAATCCCTCCGCTGGTGCTGAGCGGCTTATCCCAGGAGGCGATCACCTGCCGATTGTATGAATACGAGACCGATTCTAAATTTTCCGCCAAGGTTTTTCCGGTAACCGTCATAACGGATGTATCCAGAAGCGACTCCAATTCCTTCATCAGAGCAGGAACTCCGCCTGCCTGATGAAATTCTATTCCTACCGTACCTTTTCCTGAAGGTTTGACGTTTACCAGCAGACGGGTTTTTTCACTTATCCGCTGATATTCGGCAAGCTCAAGCTTTATTCCCGCACGCCGCGCTATAGCCGTCAAATGAATAAGCAGATTAGTCGAACCGCCTGAAGCCATCAACACGGTTATGGCGTTGCGCAGTGAACTGATATTGACTATATCCGAGACCTTTATGTTTTTTTCAACCAATGTAACTATCTGTCTTCCGGTCATTTCCGCTTGTCGCGCCTTTTCGGCTGAGACGGCGGGAGACGCCGCGCTGCCGGGCAGAGCCAGACCCAATGCCTCTGCAGCGGTCTGCATACTGTTGGCGGTACCCATGATCGGACAAGCCCCCACACTGCCGTACAGACAGCCTTCGACATTTTTAATATCTTCGTCAGTAAGTTCTCCAGCCTGATACTGAGTCCATATCTTAAAGCTATCAGTTCCGCACGCCAAAGATTCCCCCTGGTAGTTACCCGGCAGCATAGGGCCTCCCGGCAAAAAAATCATTGGCTTATCGGCTGAAACCGCCGCCATAAGCTGGGCGGGAACATTTTTATCGCATGAACCCAACAGTACCACTCCGTCAAAAGGATGACGGGCAATGAGTTCCTCCGTCGTAATTGCCATAAGATTGCGATATACCAGACTGGATATGTCAAAGAACACTTCGCATATAGACATGGTATTTATTTCCAGCGGAAAGCCTCCCGCCGCCCATATGCCACGCTTGACCGCATCGGACAGTTGCCTGAAATTGTAGTGTCCCGGATTGGTCTCCGCCCAGGTGTTGATAACCCCGATAATGGGTTTGGACAAAGCTTCATCTGTATACCCCATGCTCTTTATCAAGGCTCGGCGTAGTAGCACCTGTCGGGTCTTGCCGCCAAGCCATGAACGTGAATTTGATGACGTTTTCATATAAATCCTTGGTTACTTTGTCTTGATAATCTGTGCCTTAAGCTTTTTGCGTTGAAATCCGAAATGCGGATTTTCAACCTGCTTTATCAATATTTCTGCGGCTTCTTTCCCCAACTCTTTCATTGGCGGCTCCACGGTTAACAACGATATGGGGATAAATTCACTCAATGGCGAATGGTCAAATCCGGAAAAACGAATGTTATTCAGGTCAATACCACGCTGCATCAAGGTTTTAATCAATCTTCCGGCACAATGATCGTTCAAGCAGCAGACCGCATCTGGTCGGTTCTCCGCATCGTTAAACAGGAGCAGGAACTTTTCGCGCAATTCCGGAGTTAACGAATATGGCGCTAACAATTCCGGACGGGGCTTCAATCTACACTGTCGCATACCGGACTTAAATCCATTTTCGCGTTCTACTGCTGCAATAGGATTGACCAGTTCATCACCATAAAGGGCAATGCGACGGCAGCCATCCATGTAAAAGCGTCTGATAATCTCATTTATACCGTCTGCATTCCCGAACTCAATCAGATTATTGTCAATACCATGCGGCAGTCGCATTAAATACAATAAAGGTATATTGGCGGTTGCAAGTTCATCGAACGCCATCAGTTTTGATTGTTTTGGATCGGCATATACTGCAATCCCGGCAGGATGGCGTTCCGCTGCGCTGGTTATAATCCGCTCCTGAATTGAGACATCCCCAGCCAATGGCACGATTGATATGAAATAATTGGACTGAGCAGCATAAATACCAAAGCTATTCAAGGCTTCCGCAAAAAAAACGATATCGTGACATATGAAAAGCAGTTCCCGCGAAATGGAACGAGGTTTTTTGGAGATGAATGAGCCTACGCCATTGATTTTACGAACCTGCCCTGCGTCAACCAAAGACTGTAGTGCGCGGCGCAACGTAGGCTTGCTGACCCCGAATTCTTCCGCCAGCAACTGCTCTGTAGGCAATAAAGAATCTTCCGGCATACCGCATAGCTTTAGCTCCAGTTTCCCAATTAGTTCTATGTAAGTGTTATTTCTTGGCATTTATTACCACCTTTAAAAGTTTCAATAAATAAACATTAACCATCCATACAAGAATTGTCAATCAAGCAAATGAAAAAAAATAGTTATTATTTTAAAGCACTGCTATTGACATTGTGATTTAGCTGCATTATACTTATTTGAGTTGCATAAAAAAATGACTCGTGCGAAATAGGCGGAAAACAGTGTCATGACAACAGTTAGGGATTGGATTCCCGGGAAAATGGTGGGGGAATTTTATTTGACAGTAAAATCGATAAGACAAGCCGGATTTGGTACTGAAAAATTGAAAATTTAGGTGTAAGCCATTCTGCATTGGAAACAATGCGTGTTGTTTGACAAACCTGCGTGCAGTTATTGCAACGATAAATGGGAAAGTGCGCGGCTGGGCTGAATATTTTAAAATAGGCAACAGTTACAACACCGCGTGCAAACTGGATCGTTACCTGTGGGAACAATTACGCCTTTATTGGCGTAAATGTAAACATCGCAAAAATATACAAGGAACAAGGAGATGGGAAAATGCGTATTTTTACGAACAAGGCTTATTTTTACGAACAAGGCTTGTTGTACATGCCGGAACTCATCCGAACAAACGGGAGATGAACAAATGCTACCATATGAATTTCAAAT
>JAFGXT010000008.1 GCA_016936495.1 Victivallales bacterium | reverse complement strand
CAACGCCGATAATCAATCCAAGCAGCACACCGATGACGGCTGCTATGCCTAATGCAATTATTGCTGTTCCCATCAGTATTCCTTTATATTAAAATTGTTTATTAAACTTAAGCAAGACCAGAAAAACCCATAAAAGCCATCGCCAGAATTCCGGCGGTGATTAACGCTATGGACATACCTTCAAAAGGTTTAGGCACATTTGCCATCTCCAGACGCTCGCGCAGACTGGAAAAAAGCACTAGCGCCAAAGCAAACCCCAAACCGGAAACAAAACCGTAAAAAGTGGAATCAAAAATAGAACGTCCATCATTGGCATTGATGGTGGCAACCCCCATGACGGCGCAATTGGTGGTGATAAGCGGCAGGAAGATACCCAAAGCATTATATAAAGGCGGACTTACTTTCTGCAACACTACCTCGACAATCTGCACCAGCGAGGCGATTACAACGATAAACAGCAGAATCTGCAAAAATTTCAGATCCACATTCTTAAAGCCAAAAATACTCAACGGCTTTGACAGAAGAAAAGTATAAATAGTTGATGTAACCAGCGAAGCCAGTGTCATTACGAAGACAACAGCTCCGGACATTCCCAGCGCAGTGTCAAGCCGCTTGGAAACACCGAGAAACGGACAGATTCCGAGGAATCTCGACAGTACAAAGTTATACACCAGTACCGCCCCTACAGTCATTTTTAAGTATTCTACAATCATGCATCCCTTCCCTGACGGACTTCTCCGCCGGTAAACATTTTATTGTTTAGTTTATTGACAAAAACCGCAGCTAACATAACATCAAAGGTTGAATTTACAACAGCAAAAACCATAAAAATATACCCCAAATGACAAAAAATGTAATGATAAATTCCACCTCCAGCAGCAGTAGAGCTAAAAGAATAACACCGTCACAGACAATGACACAGGCACGTATCTGCCTGTTACTTTTACATTTTTATAGTAATGCGAAAAAGTCCTCACAGTTGCTTTTTTATGATGTGGCATTGGTTGCGGAGGTCAGCTATTTCGCGCCGCCAGAAGGCATCAGTTCCCCATCCGGAAAAATGTGATTCAAAATTATAATCTCCAGTCTGCTTCCCTATCCATGCCAGGAAATAGATCATCCGCATAGCCCTGAGCGGTTCGATCAACTGCAAGGTCGCGGCGTCAAAATCACGCAACATCCTGTATCCCTCCAGAATAAGTGCTATCTCCTGCCGGGATTCATTGGCATGTTCCGGCAGCAACAACCATATATCCTGTACCGGAGGTCCCAGCATCATATCATCAAAATCTATGAGCATCAGACCTTCCCCCGGACGCTCAAGCACGTTGGCGCGATGACTGTCCCCATGAATACGGATATATTCAATATCGTCAAACAGCGGGATTATCATTTCCATAAGTTCTTCGGCAAGCTCAAAAAATTCCTGTTCATGAATTGGAGTTACATAATTGCCATTCCGCAGCCAGCCTATTTCCTCGCCGGTCGATTCCAGCGGATGATGCATAATACGATGCATAGCTTCCCGGCTTGCGCCGACATTGTGAACTCGAGCCAGCAGACTGCCGATACGCCGCCAGTCATCATCGCATTTGATCTCCATCTCACGCCCGAAGCGCTTGGGATAAACCGCAAAATAGAAGCCATCGACATATCCCAGCGTTCCGCCGTCAGCAAGTTTCAGGGGAGCGATCACCGGAATATCGCAGGCGGCGCATTCCAAAACAAAATCATGTTCTTCACGCAGAGCATCGTAAGTCCATCTGCCAGGACGGTAAAACTTGGCGATATAGCGTTGCCGCTCAATCGATTCAAACTCATATACCCGGTTTATATAGCTAGGTAACGGCGCGGCCAAACCGGTCATCTTGCGTCCGCAAGCCTCTTCCACCGCTCCGATCATGATATCCGGACTGAGATGCTCAAAACTTTTTAACTGCATAAAAAAACCTCCACGGCAAAGATACTGCCGCAGAGGTCGATTTCAAGTATGAAACATCAATTAATCATTGAGTCGGCGATACATAATCCGCCATCAGCCCCTTGGGTCCCTGAATCAGATTGTACATCACCGGCTGACCCTCCTCAAGTGTGCGGAATCCTTCCATTTTAATCGCGCTGTAGTGAACAAACACATCTTTGCCCTCCATGGTTTGAATGAATCCATAACCCTTGGGTGCATTGAACCACTTCACTTTTCCTTCGACGAGATTTTCCATACTCCCTTTCCCCTGAAATTATTTACTCCAATACTTAAGACGAAATCACCGTTTTTTTATTCGATGAATCATACAAATATTTTATTTGTAGAGAATAATTTTTGCAACATGAATCCCATACACAAAGGTATTTTTTTCACATTTTTACATTTTTAGCATCCATTTATGTAAGTAATAATCCTGCTTTAAGCTCAAAAACAGATTTTGCAATAGATAAAAAAATCTCTTTTGCCTATTGAATAAATACCAAATCTGTGCTATTATAATACAACGCTAAAATGTAACAGTTTATAAAACAGAGATATTCAATGCCCAAATCAAGCCCGGTAAAAAATGAATTAGTGAGTTACATACGCGAACAAATAATAAACGGAAAACTCCAAGCAGGGTCAAAGTTGCCCTCGTTCAGTAGCTTACAGGACAAATTCAAAATTAGTCGCGGGACAATAGACAAAGCATATAAAGACCTCAAAGCACAAGGTTTTTTATATTCGATAGACCGCTCAGGTGTATACGTATCCCGCCATCCTCCTCATGCGCATCAGATAGCTCTATTGCTAAAACTCTCTCGGGGAGAATGTCAAAAGCACACCTTTTACAATGCATTATTAAATGAACTGGAAAGAAAACGTAACATCATATACGATAAAAAAATAATAGTATACTATAATGTTTGCCCTGAAAGCAACAGTAATGAATACCAACAAGTAATCAATGTCATAAACAATAACTGCCTGATCGGCATAATGCTCACCGAAGAACTGTTTGCCGATGCTGATAACGCATTTTCAAATATCCCACGGGTATATATTTTCGGGAAAAAAAGCTTTAATCAAATTCCAGCGGTATCCGTGAATGAATATCAACTATGGGAAGCCGGGCTTAAGCATATAAGAAGACAACTTAACGTACCCACTCCGAGAATAGCGATTATGGATCAGATTAAAGGCATAAGTTTTGTAAAATCGGAAAAGAAAAATCTTGCGCCGGACATACCTCCTCACTGGATGATCGCTGCTCCCACTTCTTCGCCTGCGTCAGTGGAGGATATCGCTTCCCTGTTGCTGGATTACCCTGACGACAAAATGCCTCAGGCGATATACATAGGTAACGACGGTCTGATAAAACCGGTGCTGAACGCTATTTCACAGCACCCCTCCCCGGCAGCGCAAAAAATACTGCTGCTGGCAAGATTAAACTCTGAAGATATAAGCGAAACTATCGAGGGAAAAGTGAATATAATAACATGCAGAGTAAGCGATATTTTAGACTATTGCACAAATGTACTGACAATGCCACGTTCTCTGGTACCGGAAATACAGTACGTGCCGCTGTTTATACACTCCAATGAAAGCAAATAATTATGAAGTCAGCCGCCGGACATATTCAAAAATAATGACCGTAGCAGCCTGTGCCGCGTTCAATGATTCCTCGTCCCCGGGCATGGGAATGGTCAACGATATTGCGTCTCCGGCTTCACCAGCGCCATGAGCTTCCCCCCCTATTATTATGGCGGACTTGTCAAACAATTCCGATTCAAGAAAACAGTTGCGTCCGGTTTTTACGTCAGTACGATATACTCTGTTATAGCCATAACGGTGTAACTCTCCGAGCAGCTCCTGGATGTTTTCAAAGCGACGAAGCCCGATGACAAACTGCGACGCCATCGCCGCGCGTATTGCCTTATCATTAAAAGGATCCACTCCTCCGGCCGTATACCATAGCTCTTTCAGCCCTGCAGCTCGCACCGTTCTAACAATGGTACCAAAGTTCCCAGGATCTGCGACTCCGTCCAAAACGACAATAAACGGATCTTCTGGCTGGATGTCATGAATAAATTCCGGCTTTTTCACCACGGCAAGTATTCCCTGGGAGGAAACGGTGGCGGAAAGTTTTTTAAACTCATCTGCGGGTATTCTGACTATCTCTTTATCATCCGGCAACAACATATCCAGCGCGTCACTTGCCACAATGAATTCGACCAGTCCGGGGTTGGACACGAAAAGATCTCCGCAACTGCGAATGCCTTCGCAAATACAGAGATCATGTTTCTTACGTCCATGCCGGGTGTACAGAGATTTTATCAGACTTTCTCTGCGTTTGGAGATAGACGACATGGAACTGTTATTTTTTATCCGCCGTCACGGCGGTTTTAGGAGTAAGAGTCTGTATCAGGCTTTTAGCCTGTTTTGCCCAAAACGCCACACCAGGGCTCTGATTGTCATCAAGCGACGACGCCAGATTCAGATATACCATAGCCTGATCTTTATTGCCTTCTTTGACTTCAAGTCTTCCGGCGCTGTAGTTGGCTTCAGCGCGCATCGCCCGGGGTAACATGGCGTCTTTGCTGATGACGGCAAAATCTTTAATGGCGCCGGGAATATCACCACTGAGCTCTTTGATATAGGCGCGGTCAATAGTGATCTGCCATTTCATATCCTGAGGAATTTCGATCTTCAAAAGCGCGGCATAGGTATCGTCGGCGGCCTTAAAATTCTTATTATTGATGAATTTGTGAGCCAGAGTGGTGTAGGCGTAAATAACAGCCTTGCCGCGGGGATATTCGCCGATAACCTGCTGGAGCTCTTCCACGGTCTGGGCGTTGGCGATGGCATTGTTCATCTTATTTTCCTTGGAAACGGAAATAGAATAACTCACCGCCGCGATGATGGCGACGACGATTATCACGACCGCGGCGGAAACAATATGTTTCCAGTTATTCATAACAAAGTGCTCAAACTTGTCAAAATCATCAAGTAAAGAGTCAGTTATTTCCTTATCCATCGCTTTTTTATTTTTGCCATTCGCCATAATCAAAAACCCCTGTCTATTGAAATTTAAGTTAATCTTTTATATTGGAGTGCTTAACTTATCACATCAAGCACTCCAATTCAATATTAAATCTCAATATTATAGACTTATTAACCGTAGATTTTTCCGGCTCTATAGTCTGCCCAGGCATTTTCAAACCAAAGTTCACTTTCAGGAATCGGTCTGACGTCCACCCAGCGACTGACGCATGAGCCATCTGGAGCCGCTATGGTCTCAAGGACTTTGCGCCTGAACTGCGTGTCTTCGCTCTGAAAACTCCATTCATTCGAATCAAGCATATCATGCGCAACTACCCCGCCGGGCAGTTTAACCATGGCGGAACCGCGTGAGCCTGCGCCACTTTTAACCTGAAATAAAGTAGCATTGATATATACCAGATGAGCAAACACCAGTTGACGATTACGCAATGCCTGAATGGCTTGAGAAGGATTTTCCACGCGGCAACCGCCGATACTTATATCCTGCCACATTTTTTCAGCTTCGCGCAAGGCTTCTTCCAGCCCCTTTTCAGAACGTATATGCGCGGCGGCTCTGGACATGCGGCTTTGGAGTTCCTGACGCTGACTTCTCCAATCGGCGGAGGAATTACGGCAATTGTCCATAAAAGTCTCAAGACCAGCAAGCTCTTTCTCCGCCGCGACGACAAAGGCATTGTAATCCAGACTGGACTGCTTGTAACGTGCGGCGATATAGTCTGAAGCTCTGAAAGCACCGACCTGACCGGAATTAAGTGCGGAACCACCAGGGCGCGCCACGCCATGCGAACCATTGACTTCACCTACAGGGAAGAGGTGTTTAACGTTGGTGGATTCCCACCAATGATTCGCGGCAAGTCCGCCATTGTTATGCTGTGCACAGACGGCTATTTCCAGCATTTCCACACTTATATCGATATTATTATCATTATAAAGGCTTATCGCGCTGGGGTTCATGTGTTCAAGGCGGGCAAGCGGAGTGTCCTGAAACGCTCTGGAATTCTTGAGATAATCATAAGCCTCCTGACTCATATCCTCAAATTTGAAATCCTGCGGATTTTCCCGGAAGTCAAGGAATACGCGACGACCTTTGATCTGTGTTTCTATATATACCAGAACGTCAATAATGGAAGAGCCGCCCACGACTTTTCTTATATCGAACGGCCATTGATAGCCTTTCAAAAATACCATAGAATTCATTTCGCCGACACTGTTGAAATAATCGCGCATGAATTCACGAGGATCACTTTCCCCATCTTTTTCAGTGGAAACGAACTTTGGTATCACCTGCATATAAGTGCCGGAAACATTCCAGCGGAATTTAGTGGAAGCCAAGCCATATTGAGCTTCCGGCAGCCCCTGCCCCATAGCTCCCGCCAGCAAGGCTATACCTATGGCTCCGGTATGAACATTGGGATACACACTGGTTTCGTATAAACCGCCGGGACCGCCCACGGCAAAGACTACGTTATCGGCGGCGTAAGCGACAAATTCAGCGTTTTCATTCTGGGCTATCGCACCGACCGCGCGCTTGGCGTCGCCTTCGCCATCAGTGAGCAAACTGACGCAATATGTTTTTTCATGAATACTTATATTCTGACGTTTGAGCTCACGGATGAGCGCGTTACACATTTCCCTGGAGGTGTACGGGCCTATGGACGTGGCACGTTGCGCCGGATCATGGTCGGTCTTATATCCGACAAATTGACCGTAAGGATCCTGAGGGAAAGGCACACCCAGATTGACCAGATTAAGAAAAGCGCGGGCGGAAGTGGACGCCTCGACCAGCGCGAGATCGCCATGCATTGAGCCGCCGTCAAAATAATTCCTCGCCATAGTATAAGGGGAATCCTGATCGCCGCCGCACATAGCGGTTTTATAATAAGTCTGTTTATCGCTGCCGGTATTGATGGAAGTGCCCATATTCAGTCCTTCGCTGATAATAAGTACATCCTCTATACCCTGATTACGGAGCTGAATGGCGGCGTTAAGCCCGGCGGCGCCGGAGCCGATGACCAGAGTATGTACCACACATACAGGCACTTCACGTCCATTTACCATAATATTTTTTTTATTCATGAGCAGTATATTCCTGTGTTCTTTATTTTAAAGGCGCATTTTGGTGAAACCGCCATCGACTTCGATGACCTGTCCGGTAGAATAAGCTATATCACCGCGAGCCATCATCGCCGCGGCTTTGGCTATGTCTTCGGGCATACCCCAGCGTTTCTGAAGCAGAATGCCTTCATTGAAAATAAGATTATCATATTTTTCAGTTACGACGGCGGTCATATCAGTTTTAATGATGCCTGGACGTATTTCATAAACGGGTATGTCAAATTCTCCCAAACGCACCGCGAACAATTGAGTCATCATGCTCATCGCCGCCTTGGACAGGCAGTATTCTCCACGGCTGGGCGACGCGACGGTGGCGGAGGTCGATGATATATTGATTATGCAGCCGTTAAAAGCGTCATCGGCTTGCTTCTGTTCCACCATGTAATTGGCGATCTGCTGGGTAAGGAAATAAGGTCCCTGAAGGTTGATCTTCATGACAAACTCAAAACTTTCTTCCGACGCTTCAAGAATATCGGCACGCACCCGAGGAGCCACTCCGGCGTTATTGACCAGTACGTCCAGTCTGCCGAAACGTTTTTTGACAGCTTCCAGCATCGCATTACGGTCGGCAGCATTGGAGACGTCCGCGCGGCAATAGAGCACTTCCACGCCTTTATCCTCAAGTCCTTTCATTGCGTCCGCCACTACGCTGCCCTCATGAATGTCCATCACCACGATATTGAACCCTTCATCCGCGAGTTTCCCGGCAATGGCATAACCGATACCTCTTCCAGCTCCTGTAACAAGTGCGACTTTACTCATTTTCCATTTCTCCGTTAAATTGCAATTCTGTGTAAATTGTTTGTTTATATATTGTTTCCGGTTCCGCGATCAGTCAAGCCCTTTGGCTTTGGCGACAACTCTGCCTTTCAATAATTCCGGTCCGTATATTTCCCTATCCCGCACCACACAACCACCGCAGGCGACGCCGTCTTTCATTATCTGCGAGCACATGGAACAGGTGGTACAGCATTTTTTCGGATCCATAATGCCTTTATTTAATATATCATTCACTGAATCGGGATACGCAAACGCGCCACGCCCCTGCCCTATCAGAGTGCACCACTTTTCCTTGATCATGCCAGCCGCGACATATGGCGTCAAATGCCTGAGCCAGGCAAGCCCGGCAGTGGGAACCGGAATATCAGGTATCTCCATTTGGATATCACGAATGATATTCTGGAAACGCACAACCCCCTCCAGCGGGTATTCCGGCGGCGGCGGAGCTCCAACCAGCGAATTATCGTGCGGACGATTCATATAAGGTTGAAAACGCGGGAAACCGATGGAGATGTTCAGAAGCGGCATACCCATATCCTTAAGCTCCCGCAGCAACTGCTTCGGTTCGGTCAGATCAATATTCCAATCTGTGTCGCTTTCGTTAGCGGCGACGCCCCAGCCGTAAGGATAGGGACATGGTTCCAATACCGTAGTACGGCTTGTAACAAAACACTCCGGCGGCAATTCCCGCATCATCCGCATAGAACATTCCTTAATAAAACGCGTACGATTTTCATAAGAACCGCCGTACTTGCCTGGACGACGGTGAGCGCCCAGCAGTTCCGCTATCAAATAGCCGTGTACGGCTTTCATATCCACACCATCGAATCCAGCTTCGGCACAGAGTTTCGCGCAGTTGATGAAATCATCCTGAATGCGATCAAGGTAATCATCGCTGACGACGTCCACCGTTTCCATTCCCAAAGCTTTATCCAGATGTGGATTATGCTGAGCTTTCAGCGGAGCTGGTATTCCGTCAGGCTTGCTGAAACGTCCGCTATGAGTGAGCTGAACAACAAATAATATTTCATGACCATATTTATCCATAGCAGCTTGTTTAGTCTCATCGACCAAGCGCTTATACGCGTCAAGATTACTTTTAGTAATAAGCATCTGTTTGGGGTTGGATCTCCCATCGGGAACCACTGCGACCGCTTCCGCCCAGATCATAGAACTGCCGCCTTCTGCAAAACGGCGATAACGGCGGCAGGTCAGTTCAGAGGGGTTTCCTGAGGCAGGATCAGCGTCCACGCCTTCCATGGGCTGAACGATAAAACGATTGGACAAGGTATGACTCCCGACTTTCACCGGCTCAGCCAATACGCTTAAATCTTCAGAAAGCGGCAGATACATACCAAGCCGCTCCAGTTCAGCCTTCAGATCATCAAGGGTTTTCAAGTTAAAACGTCTAAATTCACTCATAACTTCAATCCTGTTCCGCACACAATGACGAAAATCTTTTTATTTCTTGTTGATTAAATATATTATTAAAATATATCGTCAAGGAATATTTTTCAAGATTAATTATTGCAAAAATCCAAATAAAAAAGCCCGGAGCCAAAGGCTTCCGGGCTTTTGATGCAATACTACAGATGTTATTGCAGAGCGGTAATAAGTTTAGTTACACGCTCAAACTTCTGCTCCAATTCTTCAAGATGCTCACGTGCGGCGGCGACCACGTCTTCTGGAGCCTTGCTCAGGAATTTCTCATTTTCGAGCTTTGACCGTGAACCCTTGATCCAGCCTTCAAGCTGTTTTTTCTGATTATTCAGCTTTTTAAGTTCTTCTTCTATATCGATCAAACCATCCAGAGGCAGGAAGATATTTCCGGCATTGACCAATTGAGAAGGAGCGTGCCCATGAGTGGACGAGTCAAAATCAACAGTGGAGATCTCCAGTTCATCAGCATTCATCAGACGTTTCATTGAGCTTTCCTCTGATTTGAGAAAATCAACGATGGAGCTGCTTACCGCCTTAATGTAAAACTTGACTTTTGCCGCTGGAGGAATATCATATGCCGCTCTCAGATTACGTCCGGCTCTGACCAACTGGAACTTAGCTTCAACCATATCCAGCAAGTCCGGATCGTCTTCCATAATAGAGGGGATATTTTTATTTTTTAGTTCAGCGGGGAAACTTTCGAGCATAATACTCTCGTCTTCCGTCAGGAATCCCATCTGATGCGCGAGTTCTTCGGTTACAAAAGGCATAAACGGATGCAACAGACGCAATATTTTAAACAGAACGAAATCAAGCACCGCGAGCGTCTGCTGTTTTTCTGCTTCCGTGCCATACAATTTATCCTTGGCGGATTCAATATACCAGTCGCACACGTTGTTCCACACCAGTTCATAGAGTTGATGCGCGGCAAAATGGAATTTAAAGCCCTCCAAAGACTCGTTGACTACCTTGACCGTTTCATTGACCCATGATATAATCCATTTTTCATCGGGTGTAAGTTGCTCAACATCAATACCCTTAAGGTCTCTAAAGCTGCGGGTTACTTCGCCCTGCATCATTCTGAAACGACATGCGTTCCATAGTTTATTGGCGAAATTACGTCCGAGTTCACATTTTTCATTGCTGTAACGGATATCCATACCAACCGGGGCGATATAGATGATAGAGAAGCGAAGTGCGTCGGTTCCATACTGATCTATCACATCCAGCGGATCGGGGGAGTTCCCCAGAGATTTACTCAGTTTACGCCCGCGTTCGTCGCGGATGATACTGGTGAAATATACATTTTTAAAGGGCAGAGCACCTTTAAATTCATAACCTGCCATTATCATTCGGGCAACCCAGAAGAAAATAATATCCGGTCCGGTTACCAAGTCGCTGGTGGGATAGAAGTATTCAAGCGTATCAGTATTTTCCGGCCAGCCCTGAACGGAAAACGGCCACAGCCAGGAGCTGAACCAGGTATCAAGCACATCGACTTCCTGACGCCACGGACCTTCACTTTCTGGTGCGTCCATACCTACATAAGTCTCACCGGTCTTATCATTATACCAGGCTGGAATACGGTGTCCCCACCATATCTGACGGCTGATGCACCAGTCCTGAATGTTTTCCATCCAATGAAAATATGTTTTAGCCCAACGTTCTGGATAAAATTTTATATCGCCGTTTTTCACCGCTTCAATCGCGGGTTTGGCAAGTTCTTTCATATTGACGAACCACTGAGAACTGATCATCGTCTCAATGGGGACATCAGCGCGTTCGGAGAAACCTACGCTGTGAGTGATCTCTTCAATCTGAACCATAAGCCCGAGCTCTTCAAGTTTTTCAACCACTTTCCGACGAGCTTCAAAACGGTCAAGTCCGGCAAAATCAGCGCCACAAGCTAAACTCATGGAGGCGTCATCGTTCATGATCTTGAGCATATCCAGACCATGACGCTGTCCGACTTCAAAGTCATTGGGGTCATGCGCCGGAGTGATCTTTACGCAACCGGTACCTTTTTCGGGATCGGCGTGTTCATCGGCAATGATCGGTATTTTTCTATCTGTCAGCGGCAGATCGATAGTCTTACCGATAAGAGCTTTATAACGTTCATCGTCTGGATGTACCGCCACGGCGGTATCGCCGAACATAGTTTCCGGGCGTGTGGTGGCGATAACCAAAGCCCCGGAGCCGTCGGACAGCGGATATTTATAATGATAGAATTTACCGGGGACTTCTTTGTAAATGACTTCCTCATCGGACAGTGCGGTTTTCGCCACCGGGCACCAGTTGATCATTCTCTGTCCACGGTATATATAGCCTTTTTCGTACAGGCTGACAAATACTTTTTTCACAGCTTCGCTAAGGCCTTCGTCCATAGTAAAGCGTTCGCGTTCCCAGTCACACGCGGTACCCAGTCTGCGCAACTGCCGGATGATGGTGCCGCCGTACTGTTCGCGCCAGTCCCATACTTTCTGAATAAAGGCTTCACGTCCGAGTTCATCGCGTCCGGGTTGACCGCTTTCACGCAGGGTTCTTTCCCCCTTACCTTCGGTGGCGATACCGGCATGGTCGGTACCGGGAAACCAGCATGTTTCATAGCCCTGCATTTTTCTCCAGCGGATAAGTATGTCCTGGAGGGTGTTGTTGAGAATATGCCCCAGATGCAGGATGCCCGTTACGTTTGGAGGAGGAATAACAATAGAATACGGTTTTTTATCGGGATTGGGTTTACCATGAAAATACCCTCTATCTTCCCATATGGGATACCATTTTTTTTCCGCCTCGCCCGGCTCATAAGCCTTAGGCATTGAACACTGATAGCTGCTCATATCCGTAATAAGCTCCTGTTGTTGTTTTTACCGGTGCGTGATTGATTGATGTTCATACCGGTTGTAATATTAAAAATTTTATTAAAAAATCCATATAAGCACGGTGCTGGAAAGCACTCAAAAGTCTTCAAAACGGTAAATATAGCACCTGTTTGCATATTTTTTAGTGCGGAAAGCTTTTTCCGGTATTTTTTTATATTGTTTTTGTGGCAAAGGCATGTTATCCGGTGTATATTCCGTACTCGATCATTTAGAATATTAATATAAAAAAAAGGCGACTTGCGATGATTAAAAGAAACGGCGAATTCAAAGTTGACCTCAGAAAAGAAATGCGCGGCGGCAACGGCGAAGTAAAAATAGAACATCTGTGGGAACCGGGAAGTGAACTTAAAGCCAATAATCGTCTATGGGCACGGTTGACTCTGGCTCCGACATGCGGCATCGGCTTCCATACTCACGACGAAGAAGAGGAAGTATTTTATATCGTCAGCGGTTCCGCAGAGGCGGATGACAACGGTACTCCGGTAAAGCTTGGCGCGGGAGACACTATTCTCACCGGCGGCGGACATGGTCACGCGATCAAAAATATAGGAGCAGATGATCTGGTAATTATCGCGGTCATCTCAAATTACAAATAAAACTCAAGGTGTATTAAATGTTAAGCAAGGAACTGCTGCTGCAAGCAGTGAAAGAATACGGCACTCCGCTTTATGTCTATGATGGTGATGAAGTTGTGCAACGCTACAAAGAACTCTACGACTTCATCAAATGGCCGAAGCTGAAGATACATTACGCGATGAAGGCAAACTATAACTTTGAATTGCTGAAGTTATTGAATGCTCAGAATGCGTCTCTGGACACCGTCAGCCCCGGCGACGTCATGCTCGCGCTGAAGGCAGGATTCAGTACCGATCGCATCATCTATACCGCCAATAATATGACCGACGCCGAAGTAAAAATGGTCTATGATATGGGCGTGCTGATGAATATCGGCTCACTATCCAGACTGGAAAAATTCGGACGTGATTACCCCGGCAGCGATGTATGTTTGCGCTTCAACCCCGACGTTGTCGACGGCGCCCACGCCAAGATCATGACCGGCGGCGACCTGACAAAGTTCGGCATCCTGCTCAAGGATGTGGATAAGGTAAAGGCTATTGTCGCGAAATATAATCTCAACGTGATCGGTCTGCATGAACATACCGGCTCAGGACTCCAGCATACCGAATCAGTGCTCCAGAGCATGAGAAACCTGATGGCGATAGCCACTCCGGAAAACTTCCCGAATCTGCGTTTCCTGGATTTCGGCGGCGGCTTCAAAGTTCCGTACCAGCCCGATGAAGAACGCGTAGATTATGTAAAAATGGGTAACGACATCACTGAATTGTTCAGCGCATATTGCAAAAAATACGGCAAAGAACTGGAAATGTATTTCGAGCCGGGCAAATACATCGTTGCGGAAGCCGGATATCTGCTCACCGAAGTCAACACCATAAAAGTAAACAACTCCAGGGCGATAGCCGGATGCAACTCAGGCTTCCCGCAGCTGATACGCCCGATAATGTACGACGCCTATCATCATATCGTCAACCTCAGCAATCCCGACGGTGAACTGAACGTCTATGACATATGCGGCAATATCTGCGAGACTGGCGACCGTTTTGCCGAACAGCGTGAGATTCCGGAAATTCGTGAAGGCGATGTCCTTGCCATTGAAAACGCCGGAGCTTACTGCTATTCCATGGGCGGATATTACAATCTGCGCCCTATGCCGGCGGAGGTACTGGCGGTTGGCGGCAAACTGAAACTTGCCCGTAAAGCCTTGTCATACGAAGAACTTATAGCTCAGACTATGGGAGTATAAACTATGGCAAAAGTCAAATTCACCAAGATGCACGGCATCGGCAATGATTATATTTACTTTGATTGCATAAGCAATCCGCAAATGATACCGGATCCAGCGGCGACCGCGCGCAAGCTAGCCGACCGCCACTTCGGCATCGGCGGCGACGGCATAGTGCTGATACTTCCAAGCGAAAAAGCCGATTACCGTATGCGGATGTTCAACGCCGATGGTTCAGAAGCGGAAATGTGCGGCAACGCCATCAGAAGCGTTACTAAATACCTGTGTGATAATTCATATTGCACCGGCGATTCAGTGCGCATTGAGACCGGAGCGGGAATACTGCCGATTGCCATCTCACGCGAAAACGGCAATTTCATTTCCGCCCGCGTGGACATGGGTGAACCTGTTCTCAACGGGTCGGATATTCCGGTGGCGATAGATAAAAACCCGGTTGTCGGCGAAACGGTTCTGACCGATGACGGCGTGGAATACGCTATGACCTGCGTGTCCATGGGCAATCCTCACGCCGTTATCTTCGTCAATGAGATAACTGACGAAAAAGTGCTTATTCATGGCAGACAACTCGAAGTAAACAAACTCTTTCCACGCCGCATAAACGTGGAATTTGTGAAAATAATATCACCACGGGAAGTTGAAATGCGTGTATGGGAACGCGGCGCGGGCGAAACTCTCGCCTGCGGTACCGGAGCGTCAGCAGTATGCGTGGCATGCGTGCTCAATAAACTGACGGAACGCAAAGTAACGGTTCATCTGACCGGCGGCGATCTGGAGATAGAGTGGGCGGATAATAATCATGTATACATGACCGGTCCGGCAACCTATGTCTGCGAAGGCGTCGTAGAAGTCTGAACCTGATCCACACCACATAACAGCCGCGGGATTTATTCCGCGGCTGTTCAATATACTCACATCGTTTTCAGCATTTCTGCCAGACCGCTGTAAATGTATTTGGGTCTGTAAGCGAATTTTTTCACCATATCCACACTGGTAACTCCGCTAAGAACCAGGACGGTATCGAGTTCGGCCTCAATGCCGGCAACGATGTCCGTATCCATACGATCACCGATTATCACTGTGTGACGGCTTCGGCATCCCAGGTGCCTGACCGCCCGGCGCATCATAATCGGATTTGGCTTACCCACAAAATACGCCTTTACTCCTGCCGCCATTTCTATAGGAGAAATCAATGACCCGGTGGCCGGAACCATACCTTTTTCCGTAGGGCCGGTGGTATCCGGATTGGTGCCGATAAGATTTGCGCCCTTTTGAACCAGCAATGCGGCACGCTCTATTTGTTCATAGCTGTAATTTCTGGTTTCCCCCATCACCACATAATCAGGATCTACGTTGTTCATCGAAATACCGGCATTGTATAAGGCGTTCATCAATCCGGCCTCGCCGATGACATAAGCCGAACATCCCGGTTTCTGAAGACTCAGAAAATCGGCGGTGGCAAGCGCACTCGTATAAAAATGCGATTCTTCCACGTCCACCCCAAGACGTTTAAGCTTTTCGCTCAACTCCCTCGGCGTCCTTTCGCTGCTGTTAGTCAGAAATAAAAAGTTTTTATTGTTGGAATTAAGCCAGTTTACAAAATCCCCGGCGCCGTCAAGCAGATGATTGCCGTGATAGATAACGCCATCCATATCGCAAATAAATGCCTGTTTGTGCTTTAAATCACCCATGATAGGCCTCTTATTAATGTCTATTTTTCTTAAATAAATATCTTTATAATTGAATTTATCCTGTTCAACTGCTAAGAATATAAAGTGTAAAATGAATAAAGCCAATCAGGCTCCATTTTTTAAAGGCAGTTTTGTTAATCCATCAGGCGAAACAAGCATGGACAACTCAAGAAAAATAATCCATATCGACATGGACGCGTTTTACGCCTCCATAGAACAGCGCGACAATCCGCGTTTGAAGGGCAAACCGGTGGTGGTAGGTGGCGATCCATGCTCGCGCGGAGTGGTATGCACCTGCTCTTATGAAGCCAGAAAATTCGGGGTGCACTCGGCAATGGCGTCAAGTAAAGCAAAAAAACTGTGTCCGCAAGCAATATTCCTTCAGCCCCGGATGGAACATTATCAACAGCAATCCATGCAGATCCGGGAAATATTCATGGAATATACCGATATGATCGAGCCGTTGTCGCTGGACGAAGCGTATCTGGATGTAACGGTCAACAAAAAGGGTATGCCCTCCGCCACGCTAATAGCGCGGGATATCCTGTATCAGATAAAACTGCGTACAGGTCTGACCGCCTCCGCCGGAGTGTCGTTCAACAAATTTCTGGCAAAGGTCGCTTCGGATGTGAATAAACCCTATGGGATGAAAGTCGTCCCGCCCTGGGAGGCATCGGCTTTTATCGATACTCTGCCAATCGGGAAGTTCCACGGCGTCGGCAAAGTAACCGCGCACAAACTGAAAAACCTGGGCATCAATACCGGCGCTGATCTGAAAAAGATGACAATACATGAACTGATACGGCACTTCGGCAAAAACGGCTCGTATTACTATGAAATAGCGCACGCACTGGATAATCGTCCTGTAGATCCCTCGCGTATAAGAAAATCGGTCGGTAGGGAAACCACCCTTGCTGAAGACGTCAATGATCGTACATTAATGCTGCAAATCCTCGCAGAACTGGCTGAAGAAGTGGAAGAGACTCTACTCCGGATTCAGGAGCAGGGTCGTACCATTGTCCTTAAAATCAAGTATGATGACTTTCAATCCGTTACCCGCAGCCGGACACTCCTTCATGATACACATTCCGCAAAAGAAATGATGCACCATGCAGAAACTTTGCTGGAGAAAACCGAAGCCGGACAACGCAATGTCAGACTGCTCGGCATCAGTGTAACGAATTTTCCAAATAAAGAATCAGGAGCCATTCAACTTGAATTCGACTTTTAAACTAAATTATAAGCCGGAAAGTCCGATATAAATTACCGGTATCTTTCGGAGTACAACAAAAATATACCCGCAAGGAATATGATGAGTAATAAATCCTATAAAACAATTATCAACGACTGCGAAGCATCAATGAAAGAACGCCTGAACGCGGCAAGATACCTGGCACTGGAAAACGACCGCAGTCAGGCGACATGTGAAATAGACTTGCATTGCCATTCATTTTACTCCGATGGCTACAATTCACCCGCAGGCAAAGTATATGAAGCTTTTTTGAAAAAAATGCGGGCATTGACCATATGCGACCATGACGTCATCGACGGACAGCTCGAAGCCATTGAGGCTGGAACCATTTTTAATGTTGAAGTAATTCCAGGCGTAGAGTTCTACACGGATCGTCCAGGCATAGAAATACAAGGCTTTTTCCCCGACACCGAACACTTCCTTGAACTGCTTGCACAGCAGGCGTTCGATCCCGTGTGCGAACCGATAAGGCAGGCAAAACAAAAACAGCTTTTCCGCATGCTCGACCGGGTTCCGGAATGCTTTATGAAACTCGGAATGAACGCGGAAATAACCAGCGAAGATGTTAATCTGTATGTAAGAAACGGAGTATCAACCAAAGGCGATATAAGCGTCATCATGTGGCAGAAATACGGCAAAGAGCTTGCCGCCGCCAACCTGGCGACCGATGTCAAAGACTTTCATGCCCGCTACACCTCCAGAGACGACATGCTCAACATCCCGCTAAAAGCAGACATTGACCTTTCACCAATAGCCTTTATCAAGCGCATCCGGGAATGGGGCGGTCTGCCCGGACTGGCTCACCCTACAGAATTACGCCAAAAAGAGAACCTTAATAACGCCGAACTCTATGAACTAATCTGTGAGCTGGCTTACAATGGCTTGCAATGCATCGAGGTGGACGGCTGGCGAAACGGCATATGCCCCGAATGTGGCAAGTCGCAAACCGATGTTTTTGAAGAATTACGGCAACGCTATAATCAGGCTCACCCCGCGCACATACCTCTGCTGTTCACTAACGGCTCAGATGACCACAATCAGCCCGGGGAAGGACTTGAACTTGGTTGCGGACGCAATAACAATCTGCACCCGGAATTCGGTCGTTATTCCAACGTGCGAGCACTCAGAGAGCGCCAAAAAACATTAAATTGTCCGAGCGAATTGATACTGGAAGTCTGACCTGTCAACATATTCAATTGCGTCCCAAACGCTTGCGCATCTCCGCCCTCATTTCTGCCATCATGGCGCGAGTATCGGAGTCAGTACCTTCATATCTGCGTTGCATACGCTGAGTGCGATTCACGTCGCGTTGACGATTGGCGTCAGCAGTGCGGTTCTGATTATCCCCGCCGGTATTACCGCCTCGCCGAGGCCAACGCTGTCCGCCGTTCTGCTGCATACGTTTTTTTATTTCCTCAGCCATCCGGTCATATTCCTTTGAACGCTCTTCGGGAGTCATCGCAATGAGTTTCTTAGCGCGTTGAACCATCTGTTCATGCATCATATTACCCATATTCGTTCGCAGTTGAGCGCGTTCATCCCCGGACAATTTGGCATTGCGCATGATCTGCCACGGATTGCCCTCACGCTGACGAAGTTGAGCTGAAAACTTCGATTTCTCCTGAGACGGTAGCGAAGCAAACTGAGGAGAAGCCATATATCTGGCGACCTCTTCATCTTTCATTTTCGTAGCGTCTGGAGCCTTGCTCCCCATTGATGATACTATCCAGGCTCCGATTCCACCGACCACCAAAACGATAATGGAAGCGGCTATTATTTTACGTTTTTTAGACCATTTAGTTACTGGTGTGCCTACTTTATTTTTTACTTTTCCCGTCTGCATATTATTTCCTTGAAATTATTAATTCAATGTTCCCACATGACCGTCAAGGAACAGATAATTCTTACCGCCATATTTGCCATCATCTGGATTAAAATCCTCGCTATCCAGTGAAGTGGTAAAGCTGTAATTACGGTGAAACGGTTCATAGTCAAACATTACCGGCAGATTAGTTCCTCCTGAACGCCTGGAGGGGCGCGCCAAAGACCTGCCCGCCAGAAAACTGTTATACTCATAACTGGATCCCTGAAGTTTAAAAAACTTCTCCCCTGAATCCTCGGGACACCAATATACTTTATTATCCTGGGGCAACTGATTTTCAAGCACTTCCACAATTTTAGGATCAGCGGAAGCCAGTGAACCGTTATTATAATATTTCTTCTGAGCCGCACGGGGAAATATTTCCTTGTTATCCTGAAGATACATCATAAACGCTTTGCCGATATTACTCAGATTGCTCACACAGGCAATACTTCTGGCGCGCCTACGGGCATTGCCCAGCGCGGGCATTATCAATCCGGCAAGGATAGCTATGATGGCGATCACCACGAGGAGCTCAACAAGTGTGAAATTTTT
>JAFGXT010000125.1 GCA_016936495.1 Victivallales bacterium | reverse complement strand
TGATGGCGTGGCTGGTGCTTAAACAGGCTTTCCATGATGAGACCAGAATTGATGATGAGATGGTTCAGGAATATGGCGGTGTTCTGCGGCAGGAGTTTGCCAAGGAATGCATCGTAGCTTGTGCCAGGCAGATAACTGATTTCCGGCTCCGGGCTTTTCATGAAAATATCAAAGATATTGACATTCCCTCCCTTATCATCTGGGGAGGAAATGACACGATTGTCGAGCTGCCGGAGGCATATCGTTTCCAGTCCGTACTGAAAAACTCGCAATTGGAGGTTATTCCTGATTGTGGACATACTCCACAAGAAGAGAAACCGCTGTTGACCGCCCGTAAACTTGCCGCCTTTCTCGGCGTCGAGGCGCGGGAACTCCCGCCTGTTGTTGAGGCGGAAGTAGAAGCAGAGCCAGCCGGAGCAACTCAGGAAGAAGGTACTATATCACGTTCGGTAAATCAGTTTAAACAGGCGTCAAGTGAGTATATTAGAAAGCTGAGAATGAGCCGTCTGGTGGATCGCTGGACTTTGGGTACCGCGATAATATTCTGTTTTATAAAGATACTTCAGGTGCTCAAAAAAATAGGCTTCAAGGCGGAGGAAAACGGCTGGCGCAAGGCTACCGGGATATTTTTGCGCCGTGAACACTCCAAATTCATTCTTGCCAGTTTCAGGCTTAACTACCTGAGGGAGAAACGCGAGGTCAGCTTGGCTGAGGCTAAGACCTTGCTGGTAACACGTCTGGCTGACTTTCTCCGGCAGAATCCGGCGTGCCATTGGACGCTCGACTGGAGCCGACGCGCTATGCTTCAACGGCGGAAAATATTTTTCACCGATATTATCGAAGCTGAATTTGATAACGACGGGGTGTTGGTCAAACTTGTTCCACATCTGGATCAGTCGCGCGAAAGCTTTTACGGTCTGAATGAAGAAATTCTTCAGCACGCAGTAGAGCAGACCGTCAGGGTGTATAATGAAAATCGGCTTGTCGAGGATCATAAACGCGCATGGGTCATCGATAAAAAACTTAAACGCTGGACGCGAAAATATAAGCTTTCTTTTGCAGGCAAACAGGAATTGCGGCTGTTGCTGGACAGAATATTAAATGCCACTATTATTCAATTTGAAGTTCTTGATGATTCCTCCAAATCTTTTTTGCGCTCGCGCCTTTCAACCCCTAATCTGGGCAGGAAAAAGCATCCAGGCTCTGGACTTATGAATATTGTATGCCGTTTTACTCCGGATTATCAGGAAGCGGATTTGTGGTTTCAGCATCATCATGTCCCGGTTGACGGTATGCCGATGCAGGAGATGCTGGAGAAGCTTAAAGCGGAATGGGGCGAGGTCGGACCTATTCTTTATCCTGCGTTGGGCAGCAAGGACGCCAAACCTGAGATATTTTATCTGGGCGACAGGATTTTCCGGGCGCGTATGTATGTTGATTTTGACAAGGTCATAAATGTCCGGCGTAAGGTGAATGAAAAGTATTATGCGGAGATGGGCGGACCGGCTTCGATTGCCAGTATTATCATATGGGGTATGGCACATAGCAAGTTTTTTGCCGATAAAAAATATTTGTTCCCGGTGGATACCGCGTCAATTGTCGATTTTGAGGCTGATCGCAATATCAGTTTGTTGACGATAAGACCACAGCGATTTTTTGATGAACGCAATCCCATGGAAGGTTTTCTGAAATTTCAGCGTGAGTTCAATCATCGTTTGCTTGCCACTCGGATGGGCAAAAGTGAAAGTCATGAAATGCTGGAGTTATATTCTATTGCTCATCCCTTGTTCTATTATATCGCCAAGTATTTTATGCCTAAGGCTCTAGGTGAGATTCTCGGTTCCGTGGGCGTTACTATTATCAAAAATGCGGAAATGTTTGTGAGCCCGTTGACTGAGATCCAACTCAACGGTTTCATGGCGATCGGGAATTTGAAAATGCAGACCGAGGATGGCAAAACCCTTGGCGCCGTCAGTATCTGCGGTTCGCGCGCGCACATAAAGGAATATATCAAGGCGGTTGATTTCCTGACCGCAAATTGCGATAAGCTTTTAGGTATAAAATTATAAGAGGAATTTAACCGGCGGCGGCACCGCCGGTTAAGGTGTGTTATACGGTTTTATGCTTGGTGATGTCTATTTTCTCTTCGACTTCGCTTATCATGCAATCCGCCAGCGCTTCGGTTATAAAACCATTATCTTTCATGGCTTCAAGTTCCGACAGTTCGGCATCGTATATCACACGTTGAAGTATATTCCGGGTCGCGATCTGCATTTCTTCGGTGTCGCGCTTTTTCATCACGTCCATGCGCTCTGCAGACATTTTGTTCAGTGCCTGAAAATACTTTTTGCAATCCTCATACATGTCCTGATAGTCCACATAAATCTCTTTGGAGCTCTCCAGCATGGCGAGCACCCGGTGGGATCCGTAAAAAATGGAAAAGTATTTTTCCAGTTCATGAGCCATTCGTCCTAATTTGACGCGCCGGGTCAGGTTTTTCCAATGCAGTAAATCGACGATGCGTTGGATTATGTTGCGCCTTACACAGATAAGTCCGGAGTCGCTCCATCTTGAATGCTCCGGCAGGTATCCAGCCGCCAGGACTATGTCAATATGTTGATCCGAAATAGACAGCAGATCCCTGTAAGTGTAGGCGGACAGCAGACCACGACCATCGAGCTGGTTGTAGCTGGAACGCATGACCGATAATGATTCTATCCAAAGGTTCTTTCTGATGGTGGCGATCTCGAATTCCGGCATTTTTCTGAGGCTGTCCAGCGCTTCACGCCTTTCTTTGATCTTGGCATTGTAAGTCTGCTTTAGTTCGTTGATGATGCGTTCCGGAAACTTTTCCGCCGTTTCCAACGCTTCCAGTCGTGCCAGACCCTTTTCCGCTGCCGCCAGTCGCGCCACCGTGGTAACGCCGAGAGTGAAGGCGTCGGGACGGTCAAGACCCAGCTTGCTTATCAGTCGTTTTACTGTAGTGCCCTGAATGAGTAGAGTGAACAACACAATACCCAATGTCAGCGCCACCAGCAACTGCCGATTTTCAAAGTCTTGTGGCAAACTTAAAACCAGTGCCATCGGCACCGCTCCGCGCAAGCCGCCCCAGAACATTATAAGCTGATACCGCCATTCGATCCGGTCGGATTTACGTAGTGCCCCGATTAGCGGGCATAGTACAAAAATGACTACGGCGCGGGCAACCAATACCGCCACTATCGCCCATATTATATAGATGAACCAGGATTTGGATTGTGCCGTTTCCAATAACAGCAGATTTTCCGTGAAACCCAGCAGCAGGAAAATAAAACTGTTGGCAAGGAATGAACTGAATTCCCAGAATTGCCCAAGGTATTGTTTTACTTCTTTGCTCAGATGCGTTTTGCTGTAATAACTTATCACCAGTCCGGCGCCGACTGCGGACATCACCCCTGAATAACCCAGTTTGTCCGACACGATAAAAGCCGTGTAGGCAACAATAGTGGTAAACGCCACTTGTATCAACGGCTCATTTCCGCCTTTGGCGATGATAAAAGTCATTATGAAACCTATCAACGCCCCGATTAACAGTCCGGCAAGAAATACAACCACAAAATCTTTGGCGCCGGTAATGCAGGTGCTCATGCTCATCGCCGCGCTGGTTCCCGCCGCTCCCCAGGCGATCTTGCGAACTATGTTGAACATCACTATCGCGGTGGCGTCATTGAAAAGACTTTCCGCATCCACCAGCATGGTCAGCCTTTTGGGCGCCCCGAGTTCCTTGAATAAACCGATTACCGCCACCGGATCAGTAGCCGATATGAGCGCTCCGAAAAGCATGGCGCCGCCAAGATCCAACGGCGTTAGAAAATATACCGCCGCGCCGGTGATGACGGTGGCTATGACCAGTCCAGGCGCCGCCAGTACCATACTTGGAATCAGATTCTTCATCAGGCTGCGTGAATCAATATTTACCGATGCTTCAAAAATAAGCGTGGGCAGCAGGATATAAAGTATCAGATCCGGAGTTAGTTTGATGGCGGAGGAGTCCAGCCCTGATCTGTCGCATATATACGACAGCAGTATGCCGACGAGAACCAGTCCGATCGTATACGGGAATCTGATCTTTTTGAATATAATCGCCGATATGGACGCGGAAAATAGCAACATGACGATGAGCATTACATTCTGTGCCATGATGTGAAGTCCCCCCCTATGGGAATTTTTTGTTGATTCTTTATTTTATTTTATTTGACCGGAAGATACAGCGAAAATACGCTGCCTTTATTCACTTCCGACTCTACCATGATGTGCCCGTTGTATTGCTTGAGTATGTTGTAGACCAGAACCAGTCCGAGACCGCAATTGCTTTTGGTTGTGAAAAACGGGTCGAATATTCTGGATACGGTATTGTTGTCCATACCTACACCGTTATCGGATATTTTGATCAGCCAGTATGTGCCTGGATCTGCCTGCGGCATGGTTGCGGACATGGGCTGGACGATATTTACTTTATCCACTTTTACGCCGATATGCCCGTCGGTTTCTGTCGGCTTTATAGCTTCTGCGGCGTTTACGAGAATATTCCAGATACACAACTTGAGCTGTCCGCCGGGAATGGCGCAGTCTGAATTTTCACTGTCTACGTCTATGGACACTTTGATGCCGTCGAGTATGTTTTTGCAGTCTTGTATGGCGTTGTTTATCTCGGTGCTGATGGAGGAACTGTTCCTGGCAAGAGCTTTCATTATTATCGATTCTGAGTTCTTTGCCACTTTTTCCAGCTTCTCAATATCCTGTTTGAGCTTGTCTTTTAATTGCTCTTCGTCATTTACGTCAAGATTTAAATCGTTTTTCAGGATGTTTATGGCTTCTGTAATGGAATATATGGTCTTGAGATATTCGGTTTCGGTCAGAGCTTCATCACTGGATTCACGCTTTAATACCCGGATGATCGCGGCGGCGCCGTCGGCGTCCTTGGTCAGAGGATACACAGTGATATCCACTTTCTGACTTTTTCCGCCAATGGAAATATAACCCTCGCGGGAGATGTCTTCCTGCGTGTCAATGACTTCTTTGATGTCCTGCGCGCATTTTTCCATGCCCGGCAGGATATCCCACAGGGGGCGTTCGCAGGAATCCGCGGCATTTATTCCGGTCAGCTCTTCGGTGGCTGAATTCCAGTATTTGACTTTGCCGGAGTTGTCGGTTATAATCAGCGGAGCGGGCAGACCGTTGATGATGTGCTTAAGGTATTCATCGGAGTCATCCTCTTGCTGTTCAACAATATACTTTTCCGTCAGCGCGAGCGCTATCTGCGAAACTACGGTGGTGTCGAAAGGTTTTTTCAGTATCAGCAGGTTGTCTTTTTTGCCGAACCGCTCCACTACTTCCTTCCAGCTGTACACGGAGTGCGCGGAACACAATACCACCTGCACTTTTTTATCAACTTTCCAGATGTGTTCCAGTGTTATGACACCATCCCAGCCGGGAGGCATTCTTATATCCAGGAAAATCAGAGCGTAAGGTTTGCCTTGCGCGAGGGCTTCCTGAACCATTTCGTATGCCTGCTGCCCCTGCGACGCGGTATGTATCACATATGGCTCAGGGGTGAAATCTCTTTCATCCACCTTGGCGGACGCATGCAACGTCGCTTTGACCCGTTCCACCAGCGAACTGGTTTCATTGCGCTTGAATGAATTCAACAGGTGCTGAGAAAGTTGCTCTCTAAAGTCATGATTATCGTCAACAATAAGAATCCTTTTTTCCCGATTCATAATTTCCAGCCCCATGTCATTGATTATATTGTTTATGTTCATAATATCATTTTATATTATTTTTTTCATTTCTCAAGGCGATTTCAGAGTTTTATGCGTCTTTTTGAATATATATCTAAAAAGAGAGATTGAAAAAAGAATCTTGGAAAATTATTGTATTTTTAGACAAATAATTTTAACGCGCGGAAAAATGTCTATTTTTAAAAAAAACCGGAAGCTGTATGAACTGTTGGCGGAGTTCTACGAATGTCTGGCCGATATGGAACAATTCCGCCGTGCGCAACAGAGTATAAATTTGTTCCTTGCCAACGATGAAGCCAGAAAGCATTACGAAAAACTTCTTGATCTGGAAGAGATACTTCACTCCAAGCAAAAAGACGGCGGTATTACCGAGGAAGACCTGGGCAATTACCGGACGATTAACGAAAAATTGCAGGACATACCCGGCGCCAGAGAGTTTTTTGCCGCTCAGGATGAGCTGGAAAACATTCATTTGCAGATAATGAACTTTATTGGCGTGGCAATCGAGACCGGACAGACTCCTTCTCCAGATGAACTGGAGGAATACAATAAGCTCTATCATAAAGACGATGCTCCTTCCGGCGATGAGAAATAACGCTGACGCCCCGCTGAATACTCATTTATAAATAAAAAAATCTTGGCATTTAATAGGTTGCATGTTACCTTTAAGGTGTGTGAAATAACATTAAAGGGTAAAAAAATGCCATTTAACAGTAGAACACCAAGCAATGTTTTTTCCCCTGACGCCTGAAGAAACGATGCAGGATTTAGCGCAAAAGGCAAAATCGTTGCGCTTGGAGGCTAATCTGACGCGAGCTGGTCTGGCTTCCCGTTCCGGAGTCAGCAGTGAACCCATTAAGCGTTTTGAAAATACAGATCAAATCTCGTTGAAATCTTTGCTGAACCTCGCCCAGGCATTGCGGCGGATAGCGGATTTTGAGAATATTTTTTCTCCTCCTGATGTCCGCGATCATTATTTACCGAGGTCAAAAAAGTTCAGCGACAAAGAGGACGGTTAAAATGAAACTGAAAGTTTTTCTTAGTTTATACTTTGTCGACCTGAAAAACTGGACTTTTTAACATTACCACGAAGAGCGCGAAGATTGATCACTAATATCTTTTTATCCGCAAATTAATAAAACACTTCATTGATATTTTGTTTATGGATTTCTCTGCCAATACGTGATATATTGATATGGTAAATCTTAAGCTATGGGGATGTTGTTGATGAGTCCGGGAAAAATAACTGTATTGATGTTAAGCGGGGTTTTGCTTATATATCTGTCGGCGTTTGTGTTGTTGCCGTCCGGGGCTTTTTGGATCACCGACGGCGGCAATAAGTTCATCCTCATTCAGAACATGGAGCGTTTCGGCTCGATCAACATTGACTATCCGGCGCGGGATATAGACCCTGAAAAACGTTTTTTTCTGCGTGCCGGT
>JAFGXT010000124.1 GCA_016936495.1 Victivallales bacterium | reverse complement strand
CAGGATGCAGTTATTGTTTTTCACTACCGCCGGAGAAGAATCAGACCATGTGCCGATTACTTCTCCTTTTTCTGGAATCAACGAGCTGATGAAATTATCCGTGCCGGGGATAATTTCCGTGTTGTTGAGCATTAAACGTTCAGGCTTGAAGCTTCCTAGAGCACGGTCATCGATTTTGACTCCGAACATATCCCGGAAGGGTTCCGCCGGCCAGGAGCCGTTGACCCAGGTGTTTGCCTGTCTAAGCCCGACGCCTTCTTCGGCGATAAGCTTGCCGCCATTTTTTGCAAATTGTTGCAATGCTTGACTTTCTCCGGCTTCCGGCATGAAATATTCCGGTAAATATATAAGTTCGAAATCCTGTGCCCGTTTAGCCAAAGCCCTTGAATCCAGCCATTCCACGGTATAGCCTAGCTCCCGGAACAGCGCATATGCGCCGCATAAGGCCTTTTTGTACAGATAACTGCCGTCCGGGTTGCGTAAACTGAAATCCCACATGCCGCCGCTTCCAGTATTTTCCACCCGGCTTATAAGGTCGCTTTTCAGGCTGTATACCAACGCGATAGATGATGTTTTGACCCGGGAGCTCATCAGGAAGTCACTGTGTTCTCGTATGAGACCGGCTATCTTTACTGATTCATTACTGACCGCTTTGGGGGAACCATCAATATTTACCAGACCTGAAAGGTTGTTCTCCATTCCCAGCCGTTCCGCCCGGTATTGCCAGTAAACTATTCCTTTCGCCCCGCAGGCAAGTGACGATAATACCTTGGTCTTGTAGTCTCCGATACGTACCCGCGGGTGCCAGGCTCCCCAATCCGGGTAGAGTTCATAGACCCAGTAATACGGTGAAACCGAACGCAGCCAGTCGCACTGCAATGCTGGCCAGCAATCGTTGATCGGGTTGCCCAATACGGTGGCGGTCGGTAGCGAACAACCATAAAAATCAACGGCTTTTGCATTGCTGACGTCATCTGAGCCTCCGCCCGCGACGTCCTGAAGGATACTGCATCCACCAACATGAGTTATAACCGGACGGGTGGAATCCAATCCTTTGACAATATCATATACAAAACGAACCCTTTCTGTAACTGCTTCCAAAGCCCACTGCCGCCACATAAAAAGTTCCGCGTAATCAGTGGGAGAAGCCGGTGGCTCCACTGTTTCAAAGCTTTCCCAGCGCTTGCCTAGAAAATTATTCAGGCTGCCGATATCGCCATAAGAACGTCTTAGCCAGTCGCGATAAGCCGCCACTGAATGAGTGCAACCGCATTCCCCTATGGGTCTGGCTATAGGCTCATTCCACACATTCCACAGCAGTAATTCCGGTCTGTCTTTGTAACGTTCGACCATGACGCGGACAAACTCTCCAGCCTTGCGCAATACATCCGGATTGTCAAAACAGGGCAGCCAGCCGCCGCAATAATACGCTCCATGCGCCAAGGGCCGCATCGCCGTACCGTTCATGTCCCTGCGCGTGCCGCCATAACGATGATAAATATAGTCAGGTGCGTTTTCCAGTAGAAATTTAAACAACACCTTGCGTCCGTAACGTGCCGCCAATTCAAAAAGTTCATCCAGATCGTCAAAAACATATTCCCCTTCACGCGGCTCATGCCAGCGCCACTGTACCCGTAGCTGGAAAGTATCGACACCGGTCAGACTGTGCATCCGGTCTATATCGTTTTCCCATTCATCCGGGAGCGGTGTAGGCGGACGGTAATATTGTGTGGCATAAGTAAATTCATTGTTTAAAATATCAGACATCTCAATTTCTATCCTTGTTGGTTTCTTGGTATAAGTTGAGGCATTACACGGGTAACCCGGCTCGCCGCCGGAATATCTCCGGCAAGCACTTTAAGCGCGCGCTTTCCCATTTCCGCAAAATCTATGGCGACAGTCGGGAATCCCCCTTCGCGTGACAGCTCCGGCATAATGTTATCATAACCTGTTACGGCGATGTCGGCTCCCGAACATGTAGCCCCGAACGCCAGATAATCATTCACACATAACGCAGCACTGAAATCTATCCCGGTCTTCTGTGCACGGTTCAACAGTTCCGCACCGAGTCCGATCTGCCCGCGCAGATACGGATACTCTATCCAGCCCAGACGGCTGCCGCGCAGAATTTTTTCGCCACTTTTCACCAGATCCGGTTCAGGAGCTTCCGCAGCCCTTCCACCGTTGATAAGTAATTCTGGACGAAATTGTAAACCGTTGTCGCTGATAGCTTGAAGGTAGCCTGCAACACGGTTGCGGTAGTTGTCGTTGTCTATATCGAAAGTGATAATGGCAAAGTCGCGATGTCCGGCACGGATCAAATGTTCAGCCGCCTGATATGCCCCCAGATAATCATCGTTGAATATGCAATGGATATTTTCCGGCAGGGATTCCAGCGCGCCGCCTGTATTGTCATAATTTATTAGAATAAAGGGAGTCGGAGCGTAGTGTTCCAGAGTATTAAGTTCCTCTTGTCCGGATGAACCGGACAGCATGATCACTCCTTCGAGCAACGTTTCCCGACTGTCCCGGTAAAATTTGATGTTTGCTTCTAAATCGTCATTTATAAAAAAAGGTGTAAAACCATATTCTCCGCTGTTCTGGATGAGACCCATGTAAATGGCGTTTTCCACATGATGTGCGTTGAGACTATCGGGTTTGAATGGACAATTTACGCCGACGATTTTGCGTCTGTAAAGACCTTCAGACATTCGACCGGCTACAAAAGTTCCTTTTTTAGGACGTCGATAACATATACCCTCATCTATCAGTGCGCGCAACGCCATGTCCGCGGTTCTCAGGCTGACTCCTGCCAGCCCGGCTATGTCTTTTATATTTGGAAGAGCTGTATCCGCAGGAAGTTTTTTGCTTCTTATGTATTCCTCTATCTGACGGCTGATCTGTTGGTATACAGGGACGGCTCCACCTTTATCTGTGTTTATAGCTATCATTGTAAATGCCTCTGATTATTCTTGATTATACTGTGATTCTAAAGTGATTATACTTACGTGTCAATGCAATATAAAAAAAATATTAAAAAACTTTTGACTTTTTTGTGGGGGTATACATGTATTACTTTCTTTTACGGTTAATTTGTTTTGAGGGTTTACTATTTTGCCGGGAGTGAGCTACAATATGTTTATGTAAAAAACTTAATTTGGAGAATATTGCACTATGAGCATTGAAAACAATATAAAAAATCCGTCCATGAAGTACAGACCTGTGCCATTTTGGAGCTGGAATGATAAACTGGAAAATGATGAATTGCGCCTTCAGATCAAGCATATGCACGACGTCGGTCTAGGCGGATACTTCATGCACGCCCGCGGCGGATTGCTTACTGAATATATGGGCGAAGAATGGTTTAACGCTGTGGATGCCTGCCTCGACAAAGGCGCGGAACTGGAAATGCACAGTTGGGCTTATGATGAAAACGGCTGGCCCAGCGGCTTCGGCGATGGCAAAGTCAATGGTCTGGGAGAGAAGTATCAGCAGAAATACCTCCGCGCCGAAGTCATTCCCGCTTGCGAACTGAAATGTTCCGGGCACACCGTAGCCGTATATACCGTCAATGGTAAGGAGCGTATCGGTGAAAACAGCAACGTCAAAGGAGACGTTCTGCATTTGTATTACGATGTAAATGAATTTTATGTGGACACTCTTGACCGGGAAGTTACCGTGAAATTCATTGAACTTATTTATCAGAAATATTACGAGCGGCTTGACCAGGAAGGGCGTTCACCATCGGAACTGACCGGATTTTTTACCGATGAACCGCAAATTTCCCGTAGTGGCATGCCATGGTCGCTGATTATGGAAGACGAATACCGTGCCGCGTATGGCGAAGAACTGCTTGATGTGTTGCCGCATATGTTTTATCGCGAAGGCGATTTCAGGCGTACCCGTTACCGGGTATGGAAGCTTATTACGCAATTGTTTATGAATAATTTCATGAAGCCGATACACGATTGGTGCGGTGAGCGCGGCTGGCAGGTTACCGGGCATCATGTCTGTGAAGAAAGTTACTGGTCGCAGCTTACCAGCAATGGCGCGGTCATGCCCCAGTATCAGTATTATCACATTCCCGGTATGGACTGGCTCGGGCGGCATATCAAACCGGTAACGACCCCTGTTCAGGTGGCGTCGGTCTGCGCTCAGCTCGGTAAAAAGCAGATACTTTCGGAGACTTTTGCCTTGTGCGGGTGGAATGTCAAACCGGAAGAGCTTAAGTGGATGTATCAATGGCAGATGGTGCATGGCATAAATTTGTTGTGCCCGCATCTTGAAAGCTACTCCCTCAAGGGGATAAGAAAGCGTGATTATCCGGCATCACATTTTCGTCATCAGCCCTGGTGGGCGGATTATCGTGATTTCTTTGACTACGCCAGTCGTGTCGGAGTGCTGATCGCCGAAGGCGGAATCAAAGTGGATGTGCTGATGATGCACGGTCAATCCAGTGCATGGCTGGAGTATAACGCCAACGAAAAAAACAACCAAAGCATCGAAAAATATTTTAAAAGTTTTAATGAACTCAGTGAATTGCTGGACAATGCGCATATCAATTATCATTATGGAGACGAGACCATGGCGGAAATGCATGGCAAAGTTTCCGGCGGTAAGTTTGTCATCGGTGCTCAGAATTATAAAGTCCTGGTCATGCCGCGTATGGAAAACCTTTCTGCGAAGGTGTTTGCAATGTTGAACGAGTTCACCGTACAGGGCGGTAAAGTGCTGGCGGTTAGAGATACTATCGGTGATGGCGTATGCTATGTCGATGGAGAGCTGCATCCGGAAATGGAACAGCTTCAGAGCCGCTTTGTATGGTTTGATGATGAAGCCACGCTCGCGGCGGCTCTGAATAAGTATGCCGCGTGTATGCCGGTGGTCAAAACCGGAACTCAGGTGGAACACGTTAACGAACTGAGTAGTCAGCTGGAACAGATCAATTGTACCAGAAGATTTTTTGATGAACTCAATGGTTCTGAGGCTGTGGTGTATTATTATGTAAACAATGACCTGAAAAACGGTTATGATGCTGAAGTCTATCTGCCGTATGCTCCGGCGGAATGTTTTGATGCCGCCACCGGAGAGTTTACCGCTGTGGAATTTGAGCGGCAAGGGGATATGTTCAAGGTCTCGCATTATTTTTCTCCGGCGGGTGATCTGATCCTTGTTGGCAGAAAGCATGCGGCGGCAAGTCAGTCCGGTGCCGGGAGTGAGCTTAGCCGTACGGCTCCCGCGAAACTCAATTCCGGGTTCAAGCCGGTAGACCTTAACGGGCTTTATGACATAAAACTCGCAACAGAAAACATCATCACGCTGGATTATTGTTCGTTCAGTTTCGATGGCGAACTTCAGGAGGAAAACGAGTATGTGATGGTGATACAGGATCGTCTGCTGAAAAAACGCCGTCCGGTGAATCTTGAAATGAATTTTAAACTCAATATTGACGCAGATTTTGACTTTAAAGAAGAGCTTTATCTGGTCATGGAATGCCCTGAACTGTATAAAATCAAAGTCAACGGTGCTGAAACTGACGCCTCCGCCAGCGGTTTTATGTACGATCCGGCTTTCCAGCGTGTGCCGATAACAGGCATGGTGCGTCCGGGGGAAAATATCATTACCCTTGAGGTGTTGTTTACGCAGTCGGAAAAGGTGTATAAGAGCGTTGACGCTGCCGCTATATTTGAATCTGAAAAGAATAAACTCAGCTATGATATGGAAATCGAATCGATTTATATCGCGGGTAATTTTGGCGTGAAAACCACTGGCGGCTTTATTCCGTTAGAGCGTGAGGCGGTACGTTATGCGGGTGGCTTTACTCTGTCCGCCGCGCCGGAACAGGTGGAGTTGGGCAAACTGCATGAATGCCGTTTGCCGTTCTTTGGTGGTACAGTATTGCTGAAGCGGGAGTTTAAACTGGGTGCTAATGAGCTCAATGGACGTTTCCTCGTATTTGATGCGCAAAAGGCTATGATCTCAAAGATCAAGATCAACGGTTGCGAAGCCGGTAAGTTCTTGTGGAGACCTTTCGCCGCACCTCTTGATGGCATTCTCCAGGCGGGTGCGAATACCATTGAAATAGAACTTTGTAATGGTTTGCGCAATGTGCTCGGACCGCATCATTTGGAAGAAGGCGAATCTTACGGAGTTTGTCCCTCTTCTTTCTATAAAGAACCCGGAGTATTTGCAAGAACATGGAGCGGAGGCTATATTGATTGGAACGACGCTTATTGTTTTGTGGAATTCGGAGTTGATAACCTGAGAATTGTTTAAAAAACTGAAAAGCCATATACCGGAAAAGAACATCTGCCTCACCATGCTTGCGCTGGTACTGTGCGGGGTGCTTTTCCGTATGTTTTGCGCTTGGAATACCCTTGGACAATATTATACTGCCGATGTATTTCGCATCGGGCTTATTCCCTGGTCGGACGCCCGTGGCTGGTCTGACGGCGCGTTCGCTGTTATGCGCGGTATGGAACTGACCGGATATCCGGCGTTCCGTCCGCTTACCCCGCTGTTTTTGAGTTGGGTGTTCAGTATTTGCGCGTCGCGGTATTTTCCGGCTATGATACTTCAAGGGACATTGGTCGTGCTGGCTGTGGCATGGGCGTTTTATATTTTGCGCCGCAACGGGCAACGCATGGTGATGTTGCTGTTCGTTGCGTTTTTGTGCGTATGGCGTCCGGGTGTGGAGACGGCGTTTGTTACCGAGGTGCCGGGGATGATCGTACTGCTTCCGGCGTTCGCTTTACTTATCAGGGGATTTACTGAAAATTCACGTAAAGACCGTATTTGCGGGATATTTTTGTACGGCTTGTTTCAGGCGATCCGCCCCTGGAATATTTTTTCGCTGGCGTTGATCCCGCTGGCTGTCTTTGCGTATGTGAAAAACCGTCGCGACGCCAAACGGCTTGCTGTTGAATGGCTTGTTCTGTGTTTTGCCGGGGTGACGGGTTTTGCTTTTCATCAGGCGTCGGCAATGCTCTTCAATGCCCCGGGAACCGTAAGCGGAAATCATCCCAAGGCGATATACGGCAGGGTTGCGGGCGGTTCGTGGATGGCGTATTACTATGATCCGGTGATAAAACAAGCGCGCGACGATCACAACCTTCCGGCATCAGAACTTCGTAAAATCGTTTACCGTCGCATATGGGACGTATTCAAGGCTAAGCCGTCGGGTATAGTCAAGTCCTCCTGGTTGAGCTTGAAGACATATGTTTTGCATTTTCCCAATGCCTTTGGCAACGCCCCGGCGACGCCGTACTGGATGCTGGCGGTATTTGCGTTGTTGATACTCATTAATGAGCCGGGTAAGGTGAAAAATTTGTTCATAGGTGTGGGGAACTCCAAACTTAAACTGTCTCTGACCGCCGCCGGAACCCTCATGGCTATAGTCTTTTATCCATATTTTTTTACATTGATGTTTCTTTGCGGCATGGTGGTGATGGTTAAGCAATGGCGTTCGCCCCTGAGTTGTTTTGCCATGCTGTATTTTGCCGGGATAATTCTGTCTCTGCCGCTGGTGGGGGATGACGGGCATGATCGTATAAAGATCGGTAGTGATATATTTATTTTCCTGATAACGGCAATCGGAACGATGCGCCTGTATGGTTTGCGGCTGTCGGTAACTGAAAGTCCGGTGAGCCCTTTGAGCGTACTTGAACTTAAACCGGCACTGACCGCGCTGACTGTGAGCGTGGTGATATTCTTTGTAGTACCGGGAATGATAAAACTTTGCGCTCCTGCTCAGGATCCGCCTCCGGTAGTTGATAATACCATCATGCAGAAGATATTTGCCACGCCGCAACCGCTGTTGGATTCCGCCGGGCTTGACCGGATATGGAACCGCTTCCCGCAAGCATCGTTTGAGGATTATAATGGACGCCACGCTTGGTGGATAACCCGTTTAAATACCCGTGATATGATCTATGACAAAGCAGGGCAAGGCATGACCTGCAGTCCGAACATGATGCAGTTTTGGCCGTTTACTCCGCTTAACGCTGATCATACTATTCTTGCGCGCGAGCTCCGGCTGGTGCTCTTCTCATGGATTAAACCGGAACAATTAAGTTTTCTTGATGATAAAGAAGTCATAGTCTTCGGTCAGCTTATATGCCGTCCGCGTCCTTATTTGTACGCGACCGGTTTCATTCTTAATGCTACGCATCTAGGCTGGCGGGACGAAAACGGACATCTCGTCTGGTTCCGTATGCCCGCCGGTGTAAATTAAAAAAGCAAACGCACACCCTGTTAGGGGAGGGGGCGGTACAACCACAACTTTGTCAATGCCGTCCCCGGGCTGGTTAGCGTAACACAGCGCAAATAAACGGAGCAAATATGCTTTGGTGTTTTGAACTTTCAGAAAAAAGCCTTATAATAAGTCAGTCAATGTTTTTCGCTACTGCGGACAAGACCGGCAAAAACAAAGCGTCCGGCGGCGGCAGAGCGTAGCCGGAAACGAGAAGCAACTGTAAATACTTTGGAAATAGAACAATATGTTATCAGACAGACCTTATATGCGTAACCCTTTGTATTCCGCCGAAAGTGGCAGGAAAGCTCTTACCCTTATCATAATTATAAATGTAGTGGTGTGGTTTTGGACTCACATAATCCAGACTCCCGGATCCAGTACGCTTTTCGCACTGTCTCTATTGTATCCGGCGGCGATCAAGGATTATCAATTATGGCGATTCGTAACGTATATGTTTCTGCACGGGGATTTCTGGCATTTGCTGTTCAACATGTGGGGGCTTTATATTTTCGGACAATCGGTCGCGGAGGAATTGGGCAGAAAGAAATTTCTTATGTTGTACTTTATCAGCGGTATCTTCGGTGGCTTGCTCTGGACGGCGGCGAACTGGAATGGCATGATTCCGGTAGTGGGAGCTTCCGGTGCGGTGTTTGGAGTAATGCTGGCAATGGCGATGCTTAATCCTGAACGTGAATATATTCTGCTGTTTTTCCCTTTTCCGGTAAAGTGCCGTACTCTGATAGTGGTCTATGCCGCGATCGAATTCATCTCACAGATGTCAAACAGCAGAACTAATATTGCGCATCTCGCGCATCTGGGTGGATTTGTCGCGGCTTACTTTTATATCAGATATGCGTGTTCAAAGCTGGTACAGTGGGATCCGCTGGGTTTTCTTGACCCTGGCGCCGCCGCCCGCAGAAACGCCAGACCGCGTGCGCCTAAAGGCTGGACCATACATAAAACAGAAAATAAAAATTTTGACGCCAGACGCGGCGATGATGTTCCCAGAGCCTCATATGATTCAAAAGCTTACAAGGAAGGATTTGTGCCTCCCAAGGAAATCGACCGTTTACTGGACAAAATATCTGCCTCCGGCATAAATAGCCTCAGCCCGGATGAATTGCAAATGCTGCGTCTGGCAAGAAAACAGATGAAACGCGATTACTGAACCGGAGCTCTCTGACAAACATGCGTACCGATTTATTTAAATATGATCTGCCGGAAGAACTTATCGCTCAGTTTCCCTCAAAAGACCGCGACGCGTCCCGTATGCTGGTGCTCGATCGTGTCAGCGGTGAATGTGAATTGCGTATGTTCAAGGATATAATCGACTACCTGACCCCCGCTGATTGCATGGTGTCCAATAATACCAGAGTAATGAGCGCCAGGATGTACGGACTTAAAAACGGCAATCCTGACGGAGCCATGATAGAGATTCTGCTGATGGAAGCAAGAGACGCTTCCAATTTGCGCTGGCAGTGTATGCTTAAACCCGGAAAGAGAGTTCAACCCGGCACGGAAGTCAGGCTGGTCAAGCAGGATGGCTCGTTTGGCGACGATGACTGGTTCCGCGTATGCGAGCACTATCCGGATGGTACTTTCGAGGTGGAATTCAATAATCCGGACAATTTCTCTCTTCAAGAAAAATACGGTCATATGCCGTTACCGCCATACATAAAACGTTCAGATTCTGAATTTGATCAGGAGCGTTACCAGACCGTCTTCGCCAAAGAATCCGGTGCGGTGGCGGCTCCTACCGCCGGACTGCATTTTACTCCGGAAATATTGAAGAAGATCGCGGACAAAGGCACCCGGCACACTCATATAACTTTACACGTCGGCGCCGGCACGTTCAAACCCGTTGCGGTCGAAAACGTACTGGATCATAAGATGCATACCGAACGTTATGTGCTCAGTCAGGACACGGCGGATATGGTTAACTCCACCCGCGTGTCAGGAGGCAGAGTGCTTGCCATAGGTACCACATCCGTGCGAGTGCTGGAAAGCTGTGCCGATGCCGATGGTAAGTTGAGCGCGCGTACCGGCTCCACCGATATCTTCATATATCCTCCATATAAACCTAAATGCGTGGATATGCTGTTGACCAATTTTCACCTGCCTGAAAGCACTTTACTGATGCTGGTGTCTGCCTTTGCCGGACGCGAAAACGTCTTGAAAGCATATGAGCTGGCGATTCGTGAGAAAATGCGTTTTTACAGTTATGGCGACTGTATGCTGTTGAAGTAGGTATGCGCACTTACGCAAAATATATAAGGACAATAAGATGAGCGATACACCGGAAATTGCAATGGTGGCGTCGGTAGGCGTCGGTGATGCCGCGATTTATTTGATCATCGCCGAAAACTTGGTCAGAAATGGTTTTAAGGTAAGTTTTTACAGTAATCCCATATCACAATTGCACGCATGGCTTCCGCAGATGACGGTAAAACCTTACCCTGCTCAGGAAAAATGCGATGCCGAATTTGCCGATTATGATCTGGTTCTGGCGGATAGTATTTCGATTCTGGGAAAACCGCATTTTCAGCCGGAGCAATTTTCCGAACTGGCGGAGAAATATGTATATCTGGGGGTTGGGAAAGTAGAAAAGGAATTACAGGCGGATCATAGTCAGAGACTGCGGGCGAAGTTGTCTCCTGAGAAATTCAATAAACTTATGAACCTGTGTTCGTGTGCCGGAGAAATCCGGTTTCAAAATAACTGTCGTGATACTACAATGGTGAAAAATGCGGTGGCTTTTTGTTCCAATGTGCTTAAGCTTAAAGACTGTGTGCCGTCTTCGGGGTTCACCCCTCCGAAAGAATTGCAGTTGCAAAAACATCGTTTTAACCGGCGCGTACTGCTTCACCCCTTCAGCAGTACTCCGGACAAAAACTGGCCCCTTAAAAAATTCTTTACGCTTGCCGCAAAATTAAAAGCTCAAGGCTGGAATCCTGTTTTTACTATGTCTCCCTCTGAACGTGAAAAACTTTTTCTGCCTTTTTCCGATGGTGCTTTTGAAGCTCCGGTCTTTGCAGACCTGAGTGATTTTGCCGCTTTCATATATGAATCAAAAATTTTGATAGGTAATGACTCAGGAAGCGTAAACCTGGCATCAAGTCTGGGGGTTCCGACTGTAACCATATCCCGAAAGGGAGGGTTGCATCGTTGGCGTCCGGATTGGACGGATTCAGCGGTGGTTTCACCTTTTATGCGGATAAAGCTTCCGGCGACGGCAAAGCGTATCTGGAAACCCTTTGTTACAATAAACCGGGTGTACAACGCTTTCGCACACCTTGCAGAAAGAGTATGATTTTTTTGCATTGTGCTTTTGTTTTTATAGAAATCATGTTAGATTAGTATTGTTTTGGTAATTACGGGGGAAATAAAATATATGATGGACGCGAAACAGGTTATTGAACATCTTAAACTGGAACCTCTTACGGTTGAGGGTGGTTATTTCAAAGAGACCTACAGATCTGCGGAAATACTTGCCGGGCGTGAACGCTGTATCGGCACAAGCATATACTATCTGCTGAAAACCGGAGAACTGTCTCGCTGGCATCGGGTCAAATCCGATGAAATATGGATGTACCACCTCGGTGCGCCGGCAATTCAATTGCTGTTGCTTGCCGACGGCTCGTGGGAAAAACGCGTAATCGGCGGCGATCTCGCAGCCGGGCATGTCCCTCAAAGCATTATTCCAGCCGGAACCTGGCAGGCGGCGATACTTGACCCCGGTGCAACGGTAAACTGGGGGTTGTTCGGGGCGGTGGTGTTTCCCGGTTTTGAATATGCTGACTTTGAAGAAGGAACAGGCAAAGAACTGATGCGTTTATATCCTGAAGCGGCGAAAGCGATGACTGAACTGGGGCTTGATTGAGAGTGTATATTTACCGGAGAATTTTATTATGGAACTGATTCCTGACGCTGTTCCTTCAACCTTGAGAAAAATCAATATTCGCGGTACCCTTGAGCTGTTGAAACTGCACGGCGAATGCTCGCGCGCGGATCTTACCCGGATGCTGGGCGTGAGCGCTCCGACCATGTCAAAACTGCTGGATAAGCTGTTACAGGATAAATTTATCGAAGAATTTACGGTCGATCCGGTCGGCAAGGGCAGACCCAGTAAGATGTATCGGCTCGCGGAGAAGTCTGTATTTATTGCGGGAGTGGTTATTGATATTATCGAATGCCGTGCTGTATGTGCGGGGCTCGACGGCAAATTCAGACCTTCGGGAGTCATTAATTTTTCCACCCCCGGAACTTACGGGGAAATGCTTAATTTAATCGCCGGATACGTAAAAGAATCCGCCGCCGGACACAGCGGCAGCTGTCTAGGCGTAGGCGTCAGCGTACCAGGACTTATCAACTCACACGGTCATATAGAATTATCCCCGAATATTCCTATGCTCAACGGTAGAAACATCCACAATGACCTGCGCAAAATGCTTGATTGCAAAGTTTGCGTAGTACAGGAGGAATACGGCATGTGCATGGCGGAAAGGCAATTCGGAAGTTCCGCCTCATGTCCGGATTTTGTACTGGTGGACATCAGTTCAGGAATGGGCATGGGGGTGTTCTGTGGCAATCGCTATGTGCATGGTTCTCACGGCTTCGGCGGAGAACTGGGCCATATCACGGTTAAGCCGGATGGTCCCCTGTGTAGTTGCGGCAATTATGGATGCCTGGAAATGCTTGCTGGCGATAAAGCCATTGCCGGAAAATTATCGGAGAAACTCGGGCGCGAAGTGAAATGCCGCGATCTGATCCGGGTTGTGCGTGAGGAAGGTCTGGATGTCAGTGCGGAACTGGAGGAAGCTATATACTATCTGAGCATCGGCATAGCCAACGTTATAAATTTGTTCAACCCTTCACGGGTGGTGATTCATGGTTCCATGTTTGATTTGGACAAAGAGAGTTTCTCCCGGCTTAAACGAACGGTGAAAAGGCGTGCCCTGCCGCCGGCCTTTGCCACCTGCGCTATACAACGTTCTAAACTTATTAAGATACATGGCGCGATCGCTGCCATTTGCGCGGGCATTTTCGAAAGCACCGGTCCGCAGATAGACCGTTGATACATGTAAATCAGGGGAGGGGATAACCATGATAGATGATGAACGTATTGAAATAATTCACCAAGGCTACGGCTCTTCCGGTAGTTATGTTCTGTACTGGATGCAGGCTGCACAGCGGATATCATGCAACCATGCGTTGGAATATGCCATTCGGGAAGCCAACCGCAGAAACTTGCCGCTAGTGGTGTATTTCGGCGTATGCAATGATTTTCCCGAAGCCGGACCACGACATTACCGCTTTATGCTTGAAGGACTTTCAGAGACGCTTGCCGGACTTAAAGCCATGGGGGCAAATCCCGTGTTTAAACTGGAACCCCCGGAAAAAGGCGTGGTGAAACTCGCCGCTCAGGCGGCTTTGACGGTATTCGACAAAGCTTATACCGCCATACAACGTAACTGGAGAAAACAAGCGGCGGCAAGCATGGACTGCCTCGTTGTGGAAGTCGAGGGCGAAGTAATCGTCCCGGTCAGAACCGCCTCTCATAAAGAAGAATACGCCGCCGCCACGCTACGCCCGAGAATTAACCGCGTCAGAGATCGGTTTTTGCGCAAACTTGACGTTTCTGAGCTAAAAAATACTCAAAAACTGGATTGGGAATGCGAGGATTTCAGCGATCCTGATGCTATTCTGCAACGGCTTGAGCTTAAATCGGATTCTCCCGCTACGGTCGATTTTTATCATGGAGGAACTTCCCGGGCAAACAAACGCCTGGATGAATTTATAGAACACAAACTCGACTTTTTTGCTGACAAACGCAATGACCCGGCAACGGATTACTGTTCCGGGCTGAGCCCCTATTTGCATTTTGGACAAATTTCCCCGCTTGCCACCGCATTGAGAGTCCAGCATGCTGATTCTCCTGGCACCGAAGCCTTTCTTGAAGAATTTATTGTCCGTCGTGAACTGGCGGTAAATTTTGTGTATTTCAATCCGGCGTACGATAGCTATTCCTGCTTGCCGACCTGGGCACGCCTGTCGCTGGAAGAACATGCCTCCGACCCGCGAGAATACATCTATTCCGCAGAGGAACTGGAACACGCCCGCACTCATGATCCATACTGGAACGCGGCACAGTCGGAAATGCTTATTACCGGCAAAATGCACGGCTATATGCGTATGTACTGGGGCAAAAAAATACTGGAGTGGACGCGTTCGCCCGAGCAAGCCTACCAGCTGGCACTGCATCTAAATAATAAATATGAACTCGACGGCAGGGATCCCAACGCCTTTGCCGGCGTTGCATGGTGCTTCGGTAAACATGATCGCCCATGGAAAGAACGCGATATTTTCGGCAAAATAAGATATATGAATGACAATGGTCTTAAACGTAAGTTCGACATAGAAGCCTATATACATAGGGTAAACGCCCTCAGAATGTGAGTTTTTTATGATTTATAAGTAGTTTATTCCGACAAGACGCGAATTAAATTTGCATTACGCCCGGCAATTGATTATATTGTTAGTTGTAAGTCAAAGTAAGTGAGCTTACTTGAACTAAAACAAACAAGGAAACAGGGGAATTATCATGGAACACTCATTTTATGACGTCAAAGCCAAATCCAAAGTAACAGCCAAGGTTCTTGAGAAGGTAACCTACGGTCAGCCCGGCAATGAAAGATATGCTTTCAAAGCCAAGACCTCCGACGGTCGCAATCTTACTGCTTTCGTCAATAAAGCAGTATGGGAAAAAGCTAGTATCTGAGTATGCCTCAGATATTATCCGTTCCACCCGGGCAGTAACTGGAACGGATAGCTTTTTTTTACATATCTCACTTTATCAGATCACCGGACGCTTTTGCTGGTATGTCATATATCCGCAAGCGCCGTGTTTTTTTGCACCCGCACGAACAATGCAATCAAGCTTATTGCCGTGGATTCAAGTGTAAATCCCGGTTGTTCTGTAAAATAAAAAATCATTCGGAGGATATCAATAATGCCCTGGTTTGTAGAGGAAGGAAATCTGCCGCAGGAAAAAATTTTGGAACTTACACAGCGCGCGGCGAATGAGGCGTTAAATCGCATATGCCGCAAACCCTCACGCGTTTTACTGCTGCCGCCGGATATAACCCGCGCTCACAGTGGCGCCGGAAAAATAACCGAAGCATTATATAACTTTTTCTCCGCATTCGCCGATGTCCACCTGATACCCACCCTCGGGCAACATGTACCTCATACCCCTGAACAGAATCGCTGGATGTTCGGTTCCGTACCAGAAGAAAAAATACATATTCACGACTGGCGCAATGGCTCACGCGAGATCGGCGAAGTACCTGCGTCATTCGTCAAGGAAGTGTCCGGCGGCCGTGCCGATTGGGCCATCCCTGTATCCCTCAACAAAATGCTGCTGGATGAACCCTGGGATCTTATCATCAACATCGGGCACATCGTACCTCACGAAGTGCTCGGTTTCGCTAATCATAATAAAAATTACTTTATCGGTCTGGGCGGTAAACCCATGATATGCGCGTCTCATATGATGGCGGCATGTTGCGGTATAGAAAATAATCTCGGACGCCTTATTACTCCACTGCGCGCATGCTATAATTTCGCACAGGAAAAATATCTTTCTCACCTGCCTGATATGTTTATCCAGGTGGTGATGGCGTACGATGAAACCGGAAAACTCGGACATACCGGATTTTTTGTGGGAGATGATGCCGATACCTATATGGCGGGAGCCGAAGCCTCGCGTCGTCAGAATATCACCATTGTACCGCCGCTGAAAAAGGTGGTGGCAATCATGCAGGGCGATGAGTTTTACAGTACCTGGGTGGCAAATAAAGCCATTTACCGTACCCGTATGGCGATGGCTGACGGCGGAGAACTGTTGATCGTCGCCCCTGGACTCAAGCGTTTTGGCGAACAGGAGGAAGTCGATTCCATGATCCGCCGTTACGGCTATTCAGGTACGGAAAAAGTGATGAAGCTATGGAAGACCGAGCCCATACTTCAGGATCTTACCCATGGCACCGCTCACCTGATCCATGGCTCTTCGGAAGGCAGATTCAAGATTACCTACGCGCCGGGATTCCTGGGCAAAGAGGAAATGGAATCAGTTAATTTCTCTTATGCCGACCTGAAGCAGACCCTCGAACGTTATAACCCGGATAAACTCAAAAACGGCTTCAATACCATGCCCGATGGCGAGGAAATATTCTTTATCAGCACCCCCTCCGCCGGATTGTGGACAACTGAAGAAAAGCTTTTTGACCGGGATAAATAAATATCCGATGGTACTGGCGAATATGCGTTTCGTCAGTACCGACAGCTCTGCTATCTGAACGCTGGTTCGCAATAAGATGTGGGACTTTAAAGAATAAAAATGATATTACGGTAGTGTCAGAAGCGAGTGATATGCGTTCTGACGCGATGTGTTTACGCATAAAATTGTAATGAATAAACATGTCAGGCATGCACAGTCTTCAAGTTGCTTGAAGCTGGGCATCCTCCAAATCTCAAAAGCGAAATAAAACATCTCTAAACTCAAGAAATCATTAATAGTAATAATTTGACAAAACCATTGATTTCACAAGGAGGAACCCTATGAATAAACCCATTCTACCTGGTGTTCTGGCGCTGAGCGCAGTCGTTCTGGCGCTGTTCGCCTTCTGGTTAGTCTGGTACGATTGCCGAATCGAACCTGGCAACGGCGAAATAGCCATTCTAATCAAGAAGACCGGAAAAACCCTGCCAGGCGACGAAATCGTCGCCATCAGTTCCGAGTACAAAGGCATTCAGCTTGATGTTCTCGGTGAAGGACGTTATTTCCGTAACCCTTACGTCTGGGATTGGGAGATTGTGCCGGTTACGGACATTCCCGCCGGAAAATTCGGCGTGCTGGTGCGTAAGTTTGGAAAAAATCTGCCCGAAGGTCAGATCATCGCCCCGGACGATTCAACCAAGGGCATCGTGCGCGATGTGCTCGGCACCGGTAAACACCGCATCAACCCATACGCCTATGACGTGAAAATCTGCGATGATATTGTAATCATGCCCGGCAATATCGGCGTGGTCGCCAATCTTTCCGGCAAAGACATTTTCTCCGGCGCCGCCAATGATCTTGCCGATGCCAAGGGATTCCTGACCGCACCCGACCGCAAGGGCGTTCAGGAAAGAGTTCTCAAGGAAGGCACCCATCGGATCAATCCCTACATACAGAGCGTCGCCATCGTGAACATTCAGAGTCAACGCTATGAATTCAGCGGCAAGGATTCCATCGGCTTCATTACGCTTGACGGCTTTCAGATTTCTCTGGAAGGTACAGTGGAATTTAATATTTCAGCCGATTCTGCGCCCTGTCTTACGCAGGAAGTTGGTAATATGGAAGATATTATGAAGAAGCTGATATTGCCATCGGTCTCCGGCTTTGCCCGCATTGAAGGCAGCAAGAAGAGCGCGACCGAGTTCATTGTCGGAGAAAGCCGTCAGATTTTCCAGAACCAGTTGGAAGAGTTCCTGCGCAAGAATTGTCGGAATTGGGGTATTTCAATCAACTCCGTGCTGATTCGCGATATCATTCCACCGCAGGAAATCGCCAGCATCATCCGCAACCGCGAGCTTGCACAGCAGGAAGCCAAGAAGTTTCACCAGCAGATCGAACAGGCCAAGTCCGCCACTAAACTGGAACGACAACGCATGCTTGCTTTGCAGAGTAAGAGTAAGGTTCAGGCCGAAACCGAAAAAATCACCAGTGAGATTGCCGCGCAACAAGCCCAGTTGGAAAAACTCATTGCAGCCAAAACCGAACTGGATGCCGCTAAATTCCAATATCAGACCGCCGAAGCCGAAGCTAAGGCTATGCTGGTGCTGGCTGAAGCCGATCGCAACGTGATTGCCGCACGCAATCAATCGGAAGTCGAAGTGTTAAAGCGCAATATTCTTGCTTTTGGCAGTGGAGCCGCTTATGTTCGAGGCAAATTTTATGGAAAAATCGCCCCCAATATCGAGACGATCATGACTAACGGTGTTTCCGGCGGAACCTTCGGGTTGCCGTTTGCACCCGCTGTGTCCAAACCGTGGACGGAAGGAGTAAAGTAAGATGAAAAAACAATTATTCAGTGTTGTTCTCGTTGTGGTTGTAGCGGTAGTTGCCGTCTATCTGATTTATCTGTGGGGATTCTGCCGCATTTATGTGGCACCGGGACAAATGGCGGTCGTAACCGCCAAGAGTGGCGATGCCCCCACGACCGGGACGTTGCTGGTCGAATGTGGACAGAAAGGCATCTGGCGCGATGTATTGCCCGAAGGGCGATATTTCCTCGACCCGGTCATGCATGATGTGAAAATAGTTCCAGCAATCAATATTCCGCTCGGCAAGGTCGGCATCGTAACCAGTAAGGTCGGCAAGCCGCTCGCCCCGGGTGAAATCATTGCACCCGATAAATCTTATCAGGGCGTCTGGCGCGACGTGCTTGGTCCCGGCGTTTACAGGCTTAATCCGGAAGGCTATCAGGTCGACGTTGTCGACGCCATCAACATTCCGTTCGGCTATGTCGGCGTGGTTACCGCCCAGACCGGCAAGCCTGCCCAGTCCGGCGAATTCGCTCAACCCGGCGAGAAAGGTGTGCTAAAGGATATCCTTCAGCCGGGCTTGTACTACATCAATCCGCGTGCTTATCAGGTAAATGTGATCGAAATCGGCATGAACCAGGTCAGCATGACCGGTCGCGAAGGCAGTGTAATCGAGGTCAAGAACCGGATTGAGGCCGCCAGCGACGCCTTGAGCGAAATGTCCTTCAATACCTTGAACAATCAGCTTCAGAATAGGCAGGAAATGCTTAAAAGCGATAAGTCGTTGCGTGGTAACATGCCCGCGCCCCAGGTTGCGCGAGCCAGCAAGCGGCGCGTCATGGGTGCGGTGTCGGGAGCCGTCGCAACTACGACGCCGGAAACACCGGATATGATCTACAGTATCGGCAGTTTCGTGGAATTTCCGTCGCGTGACGGTTTCAAGATCATGATGGACATGACTGTGGAGTTCGAATTGCTGCCGGAGCACATCTCACGCATTTACATGTTCTACGGCGATTTGCCTCAGGTGGTGGCCAAGATTATCCTGCCGCAGATTCTTTCGGCGTCCCGGCTCAAGGGGTCGAGCTACAAGGCGCAGGATTTCATCATGGGTGAAGGCCGCGAGACCTTTCAGAATAATCTGCGTAATGAACTGGTCGTTGCCATGAAGGAAAAGAGTATCGTGATTCACAACGCGATCATCCGTAATGTGACTATTCCCCAGAATATTCTCAAGCCGATTCAGGACGCGAGTCTCGCTGTTGAACAGAACCTGACTAACTACTCTCTTCAGGAAACCGCCAAAATTGAGGCAGAACTGAACACCCAGACATCGCTGATCGAGCAGAAGCGCCGTGAAATAGAACAGGAAACCCAAAAGATGATGGCGGAAATCGCCGCCAAACGCCAGCAGGCGGTTCGCCTGATCGGCGCTGAAACAGAACTGGAGGTGGCCAAACTTCAGCTCGAACGTTCCAAAATCGACGCCAAGCGCAATAAGCTCAAGGGGGAAACCGAGGTGAAGGTTGCCTTCCTGCGCAATAACGAAACCGCGCAGGGCGCTGAGATGAAAGCCCAAGCGCTCGGTGAAAGCGGTATCATGACTGACCTCGAACTGGTGGATAAACTCAATCCGAATCTGAAACTTCAGGTGATCTACGCCGGCAACGGCACCATGTGGACGGATTTGAAATCAGGAGCTGTTTCAATCAAAAAATGATGGAATTTAGGGAAATTCAACCCGCCGCTTTTGACTGATTGCTTTGAGGTCAATCAGCGATTCTATCCCAGAAAGCTCTCTGATCGGGATAAACAGTCAGGACACCGCTTCGTTTCGGCGTCCTGACCTTAAACTTATTTCAGTTTGAGCACATCCTGCATATCGTAGAGGCCGTTGGCATTGACGCCGGACAGGAAACGAACCGCCCGGAGCGCGCCTTTCGCAAAGGTATCCCTGCTGGACGCCTTGTGTGTAAGTTCAATGCGCTCGCCGCCAGTGGCATAAATGACCGTGTGGTCGCCGACGACGTCGCCGCCACGAACGGCGTGCATTCCGATCTCGCGCTTCGGACGGGCTCCGACGATGCCTTCCCGACCGTGCGCCACATCATTTTCATATGACATGCCGGTGGCGGTACAAATTCTTTCCGCCAAAGTTACGGCAGTCCCGCTGGGGGCGTCTTTCTTTTGATTATGGTGCATTTCAACTATTTCAATATCATAATCTTCGCCAAGAATTCCCGCGACTTTTCCGACTAGACTGAAAAGCAGATTAACACCAACACTCATGTTCGAAGCAAACACCAGTTTGCCATTTTTGCCCAGCTCTTTGAGCTTCTCTTTGCCCTTTTCATCAAGTGCGGTGGTGCCGATGACTACCGCGCAGTTATTTTTTACCGCGAGCTCGGCATTGATGGTAACGTCTCCGGTACTGAAATCAATGATGGCGTCGGCGTCAGTCAGCAACGGTTTCAATTCAGAAGTTATTTTGACTCCGGATTCGGCGCAACCTGCCAGTAGACCCGCATCTTTGCCTAGATCCGGCGACCCGCTCCATTCGATGGCTCCCGCGAGTTCCATATCCTCAGCTTCCATAATATTAGTAACGAGGCGTCTGCCCATTCGTCCGGCAGCTCCTATAACTATTGTTCTGATCATAATAAAAAGTTCTCCACTATTCCATTTTTAGTCTATAATACAACACTTGGATACTTAATATAGCAATTCCACGCAGTCTTTCAATTTTTTATGTTGACTTTTTCGCGCATGGTCGTAAAGTTACCAGTACAGCCGTATAATTATAATTTAAGGATAAGTAAATGTTTGAAGTAGATATACAACGGGATTTCTCCGCCGCCCACTGCTTGCGCGGATACCAAGGAAATTGTTCAAAGCTGCATGGTCATAACTGGATGGTGCAGGCTTTTGTCAGAGCCGAAAAATTGGATGGAATAGGTATCGCGGTGGATTTTCGTAAACTCAAAGAGGAACTGGAAAGCATTCTTGAGGAGTTCGATCATACCAATATTTCTGAATTGGAATGCTTTAAAAATCAGAATCCGACAAGTGAATTGATCGCTAAAGTGATATTTGACAGACTTTCGGCAAGTATCAATGACGAACGCGTAAGCGTTCACCGGGTAAGAGTATGTGAGTCGCCGGGCTCCGGCGCTACATACTTCGGAGAATAAACGCAGATGGATTCCGCCAGCTTGATCGTTAATGAGAAATTCCTGAGTATTCAGGGGGAATCCACCCATGCCGGACGCCTGTGTTATTTTATCCGCCTGGCGGGTTGCAATTTGTCCTGCGCCTATTGCGATACGCTTTACGCGCAGGACGCCGCCTCAGGACAGCCGGAAACGGTTGCCTCGTTGTTGGCTGCAGTACGCGATTCCGGCTGCCGCCTGGTGGAAATAACTGGTGGCGAACCGCTGACGTCCGCAGCGTGTCCTGAACTATGTGAGGCACTGATCTATGATGGTTTTGAGGTGTTGGTGGAGACCAATGGCTCACTGGATGTAAGCGTGCTCCCGGAAAAGGTCATAAAAATAGTGGATTGCAAAACTCCGTCCAGCGGGGAAGCAGGAAAGATGCTCGCGGAAAATTATACGCGACTTTCAGAACGCGATGAGATAAAATTTGTCATCGCCGATAGAAATGATTACGAATATTCGCTTGAAGTAATCAACCGCTATCAACTCGACCAGTGGGGTGGAACGCTGATTTTCAGTGCCGCCTGGGCTGCTCTTGATCCGCAAACGCTGGTGGAATGGATGGTGGCTGATCGTGCCCCGGCACGACTTCAACTCCAGATGCACAAATATATATGGGGTTCGGAAAAAAAAGGAGTTTAAAGTTATGAGTGATAAGAAAAAAGCGGTAATTCTGTTGAGCGGCGGACTGGATTCAGCCACTTGTCTGGCAATCGCCAGAAAAGAGAATTTTGAATGCTACGCACTAAGTTTTGACTACGGACAACGCCACAGAAATGAAGTAGAAGCCGCCAAGAAAATTGCCGCTACCATGTGCGTTAAAGAACATATCTTCATCAACATTGACTTGCGCAAATGGGGCGGTTCCGCGCTCACTGATAACATAGAAGTACCGGAAGCTGGTTCCGCCACTGGTATCCCAATAACTTACGTGCCGGCTCGAAACACCATTTTTCTGTCTTTCGCCGTAGGCTGGGCGGAAACACTCGGCGCACGCGACATCTTTGTCGGCGTGAATTCTGTGGACTACTCCGGCTATCCGGATTGCCGCCCGGAATTCATCGCGTCTTTTTCTGAAACCGCCAGACTTGGCACTAAAGCTTGCGATGAAAACTGGAAGTTCATCATTCATGCCCCGCTACAGTATCTGAAAAAGCATGAGATCATAAAACTCGGCTCAGACCTGGGATTGGATTATTCGCTCACTCACAGCTGTTACAACCCTTCGCCGGAAGGCAAGGCTTGTGGTAAATGCGACAGTTGCCGCCTTCGCAGCCAGGGATTCAGTGAAGCCGGAGTACCCGACCCCACCATATACGCCTGATTAATCAACTGTTCCGGCGGCACTCAGAGCTCGCCGGATACAGGCTCAGAAACTTAGACGGCAATCCAGTATCTGAAGCTGCGGACGCTTCTCATGATAATAATCATTGATCTGCGGCGTACCCAGCACATCCATGGTAATATTTCGCATTTCCGACGCGTCCCGGTTGAATGCGATGAAATCCATAGTCTGATTATATTTGTCAGCCAGAATGCCACGGCAATGTTTGTGCCCTATCGGCGAACATTTTACAACCCGCACTCCGCTAAACATAAATACCGGCTTGCTGTTCTTGTGCCCGAATGGGTGTAATTGCTCTAAGAAACCAAAGAATTCATCATCTATTTCATTGAATCCCACATGACCGTCATATTCCGTAACCTGCTTGAGGTCATCGGCATTGAGCTCGGTGCGGATATACGCCTCTATGGTGTCATAAAATGTCTTGAGGTTTTTCTCCTCAAGCCCCAGACCTACCGCCATAGGGTGCCCGCCGTAACGGGTCAGCAGATGATCCGCCGCGCCCAGCACCTTTACCAGATTGAGGTTGCCGATGCTCCTGCCTGAACCGTGAGCCTCGCCATCTTGGATGGTAAGCACGATAGCCGGGCGGTTGTAGTCCCGCGCCAGACGCGACGCCACAATCCCTATGACCCCCTGATGCCAGCCTTCGCCTGCCACCAGAATGGAATATTTATTTTCAATATCAATATATTTTTCTATCTGCTCGTGAGCTTCCTGATAGATTTCCTGCTCTTTTTCCTGACGTTGTGAATTATAATCCTCCAGCATACTGGCGTAACGATAGGCGTCGACGATGTTTTCCGCCTCAAGCAGTTTCAAGGCGGTGTTGGCGTCGCCCAGCCGCCCGGCGGCATTGATGCGCGGCGCCAGCTTGAACGTAATATCCGATGGTTTGACCCCTCCTTTGATTCGGGAGGTCTCTATCAGCGCCCTTATGCCCGGACGTAATTGTTTCTTCAGCAAATCTATTCCATATTTTACCATAATACGGTTTTCGCCAAGAATCGGTACTATGTCGGCAATCGTCCCCAGCGCGACATAATCTAAAATATCCTGCAACTTGGTGGTAAATCCCCCCAGATTGTTTTCCCGGCCATATTTGATAAACGCATGACACAGTTTGAACGCCGAGCCCGCCCCGGACAGAAGATGCAGATCCTCCATTTCCGGATATATTTTCGGATTTACCAGCGCCAAAGCCTCAGGCAATTCATCGCTGGGCTCATGATGATCGGTGATGATTACATCAATATCTTTGAGCCTTGCATGCTTTACCGCATCAATACTGGTGATCCCGCAGTCAACGGTTATCAACACCTTGCATGGCTGCTTCAGATCGGCAACCGCCTTGTCAAGCGAATCCGGAGTAAAGCCGTAACCATCGTCAAAACGATGGGGAATGAATGATTCCACGATTGCGCCGTTTCTGCGTAACACCCACGCAAGCAAAGCCGTAGCAGTTACTCCATCGGTATCATAATCGCCATGAATTAAAATAAGTTCCCGATTACATATCGCATCCCACAGCCTCGCAGCCGCCACTTGTATATTAGGAAAACGGTATGGATCTGACATCTTTGCCAAACTCGGATGCAAAAATACATCCACGTTTTCCGGAGTGATTCCCCGCGCCGCGAGAAACACTGCAATAGGTCTGGGAAACGAATACTTCTCTATAAGAGTTTTCTCTACACTTGTCGGGGCATTATTTGACAATACCCATAATTTATTTACCATTCCTTTTCTCTTTCTATTATTCTTTTAACTTTAACATAGCGCAAGATACGGTCAAACTCCAGCGAAAATAAAAAATTCTGTGTTTTTTTATTTCCCCGCTTGTAAAGCCAAAGAAAACGAGTAAAATATGAACTCACAACTCTGTAGATAAGACGTTGTTGATTGAAAAAGATTTTATTTCAGGTGCCGAAGTGGCGGAGCTGGCAGACGCGCTGCGTTCAGGTCGCAGTTCTCGAAAGGGAGTGTGGGTTCGAATCCCACCTTCGGCACCATCTTCTTTTATGCTTATTTTTTAAGTTAAAATGTAATTTCGGTTTTTCTGCTCTTTCTGCCATGGGATACCGGAACCCTTTTGCAATTAAGCTGCAATCCGGCATAACCGGTCGCAAGCTCCCCTATTATTCCGTTTGTCAGCGTGACAGCTTCAGGAACCCGTTCAAATAAAATATTATCCTGAAAAAAAGGATTTTTTTCAGGTAAATAATTTGAAAAGATTGAGACTGGCGACAAATCTTTTACAATGAGATATAAATACTGATTAACCAAGGCGGGTGTTTTACGTACAGAAATACCGCTTGAGACTGCCGTCAAATATGAATACATATGAATACAATTACTGATAATTAAGAGTATTTTATTGGAAAATTACCTTTTGTTTGATATATTTGGAAAGGTTAATCATTTGTTTTTTGGGGTAAGTAAAATAAAGGATGTGAGAATGCGCAGAAATAGATGGATTTTTTTTATAACAATGCTGGCAGGGCTGTTTGGTGGAAACCTTCGAGCTGAAGATGACCCCAGTAAAGTAAAGCACCAAGCCTTGCGAACCTTAAAAGATACAGTCATTACGGCAATTAACAATTGCGATATGAAGCTATTGAACTCTTGCTTTACTCCTGATTTTGCTTTCACTACTGTCAATCAGACAACTTTGACATCAGCATCTCAGGTTGATAAATTCTTTCAGCTGATGTTTAAAAGTCCTGATTCTATGCTGATTAGCATGAAGTGTAAGCCTAGTGCGGATATTCTAACCCGGTTTATTGATGCCAATACGGGATATTGCTATGGCACTAACCAGGAAACTTATAAGCTGAAAGATGGACGTGAGATTGTACAGCAATCCCGTTGGACTGCTGTGGTTGTCAAGCAAAACGGAAAATGGAAGATAGCGGCAGCTCATGCAGGAGTAGATTTTCTGAATAATCCGATATTGAACCATGCGGTCAAACAAGGCGTATGGCTACTGATTCTCGGTTTCCTTGCCGGATTGATTGTCGCGCTGATATTGATGTTTGTTGTTCGGAAATTAAGAAAATGTACGGCAAAAACAGCATGAACGGCAATGTGGTAAGATTTTCAGATTTCAGTTTTACGCAATGCTTGCTGATGTTATTTCTGAATAGTATTCAGTTTTTTCTGGCACTATCGGTCGTGTTGCTCTTTGTGTATCCTTGGGAAAGGGGATGGATTCGATGTGTGTCAGGAATTGGCTGTATTTACCTTTTTCCACCGATTGCAGCACGACTTATCAAAATGATACTACCAATCAAAAAAAAGCGAATAGTAGTAGGCAGTCGAGAATATTTTACATGGTGGGCCATGACTAATCTGCAAATAATCTTTTGCAGGTTTCCTGCTCTTGAAGAATTGCTGCGGTTGATCCCTGGTCTATACAGCCATTGGCTGCGACTATGGGGGGCTGAAATCGGACGTTTAACTTACTGGTCCCCAGGGACAAAAATTCTTGATCGGCATTGCCTGAAAATTGGTAACAACGTTATTTTCGGTGCTGGGGTTCGGCTGAACGGTCATGTCTTAGTAAAGAGTGATGACGGCAATCTTGAATTATTGCTGTCCCCAATAATAATCGGGGACAATGTCATTGTGGGTGGTTATTCACTGTTGACAGCAGGGACAGAAATTGCCGATGGTGAATGTACAAGGGCAATGATGTCGTTTCCTCCCTTTACTCGGTGGGAAAATGGCAGAAGAGTAGACAACAAGAGTGCAAAAGAATAATGATTTGTGACATTCATGTTCACGCCATAGAGCTTACAAGTCATGCAGGCAGTGAGCGTGCCGCACGGCTTCGACAAACTTTGCGGGGACGGTTAATCTTCAAAAAATCCGATCTTATTTCGCATGATGGGAAAGCAATGGCTGAAACCCTTGACTCTTGTCGGATGATTGACAAAGCGGTTTTTCTGGCGATGGATGGTCCGGTCGGAAGAAATGACGTTATCACTGACCGGGATATTTTTAAAGTCAGAAATGAATATGTCGCCGGATTGGCAGAAAACCATTCCAAGGTATTGTTTGGTACCAGTATAAACCCGTATCGAGAAAATGCTATATTTGAGCTGGAGAATGCGGTAAAGGCCGGAGCATGTCTGGTGAAATGGTTACCTTCGGTTCAGAATATCGATCCGGCAGATAGTCGCTGTATACCTTTTTACGAAATGATGGCTCATTATCGCCTTCCGTTGTTGTGCCATACTGGAAACGAACATTTTATGCCACATCAAAACAATCGTCTCAATGATCCGTTAAGACTGATTCCTGCGCTGAATAAAGGGGTTACGGTTATCGGCGCACATTGCGGAGCAAGAATGTTCCTGCATGAAAAATGCTACTTTAAATATTGGCGTAAAATGGCACTGGAATATGAGAATTTTTATGGCGATACCAGCGCATTTATTCTACCGACCAGAATAAAATACCTCGAAATTCTGCTGGATGATTCCAGGCTGCAAGACAAAGTTTTATATGCATCTGATCTGCCAATGAAACCATGGTTGTGGAGCGGTTTATTTCGTTTGGGTTGGAATCAGGTCAAAGAATTGACCGCTGTAAAAAATCCTTTTGACCGGCACTACCTTTTTCTTCAGAAAATGGGATTTTCTTCGGAATTCTTTCATCGAGGGGCAACGCTTTTGCGTTTCCCCCAGAATCAATCACGACAGGAGGTGGCTAATGAATAACGCATGGCATCTTCCTTGGAGCGCCGACAGAGTCCCACACGGAGTCCTTGATATTAATCGCGGTTGTAATATTATCTGCAGAGCCTGTTATAACGAAGCTGCTCCGCATAATAAAACTCTGGATGAAATTCGCGATGAACTTGATATCATGATCAAATTGCGTCGAATTGATTCTCTTGCTCTTGCCGGAGGGGAAGTTATGCTTCATCCTCAATTGCCGGAAATAGTTAAGATGATTAAACAACGCGGTATAACGGTGGAGATTTTTACCAACGGTTTATTGCTGGATGATGCTATGTCGATGAAACTAAGCGCAGCCGGAGCTGATCTGATCTTTCTGCATATTGAGCCGTCACAACAACGTACTGATTTGCCGGATTCGTCGTCATTTGAAGATTGCCGGAAATTGATAGAGCAAAAGACCAGGCTGATTTGTTCCTACGGAATGGAGACAGGAGTGGTATTTACCGCTTGCGATGAGCTGGAATTGCCGCAGTTTGCAGATCTGGTAGTGAGTATTCCCGGCATAACTTATCTGCTGGTAACTCTGTGTCGGAACAATTCGCAGATAGACTGGGTTGAAGGTGATATTATTGCCGGAATGAGTGGACAAATCGGCTCAGGAAAAGTATCATCCGAGGTCCCATGTATTGCTTCGGTGGTTAAATGGTTTCAGAAAAACTATCGCTTAAGGCCTTTTGCCCGGGTCGGTTCCAATTTAGATAAAATGGATACTCGCTGGTTGTCATTCCTGACTGGAGTCGTGAACTTGCCGGATGGGAAAAAATATTATGCTTCTTGCCATACTGGGCTAATAGAAAAAATTTACTTACAGATCTATTATTGTTTTAAGAGGCGTTATCCTTTTTACACCCATCAAAATGCTCTGCAGTTTCGTATGCAACTGCTGTTGAATGCTTTCAGTGGAGGTTGCCTGTTCGGTAATCTTAAGTTGCTGACTTATTCGTTACGCCGTAAGGCAAAGCTGAGAGCGTTGCGAATATTATTACAGCAACCCGCGGAGGTTATTGACAACGGCACGGTTGTTCATTGTCGAAATTGTCCAGACGCGACCGTGAAAAACGGTCGTCTGGTACCGTTATGCCTAGCGGATAAAGTACGGGAGGTTGAAAAATGAAGATTTTACTGATTATGCCGGATGCCCACATGCATAAGATTCGTATCGGTAGATTTGTTCGTTCAATGCGTGAGATGCCTTTATCAATCTGTACATTGGCGGCAATGATTTCCGATATTCCCGGAATTAATATCAAGTTAATCGACGGCAGTGTGGAAGATATCCCCCTGGATTATCCGGCTGACCTGGTTGGTATCAGCGTGATTACCGGTTGTGCTTTGAGTGCTTACCAGATAGCCGACCACTACCGAAAAAACGGTACGCCGGTAGTTCTAGGCGGGGTCCATGTGACCATTTTACCTGGAGAAGCAATCAATCATGCTGATGCAATTATGATTGGACGCGGAGAACATTCGTGGCCGGAATTGGTTCGGGATTTTATGCGCGGAATAATGCGCAAAGTATATCGTGAACAGCCTATTGACGGTGATGAGCTTCTTGATGTTCCATTACCGAGGCATGACCTGCATCGAAAACATGGTTACATGATTCCTTATGCGGTGCATGCCACTCGGGGGTGTCGCAGAAACTGCGATTTTTGTACGGTTCCGGCAGTCTGGCCAAAATACCTGAAGCGTCCGATTGCAGATGTCGTGCGAGATATTCGTAAGGTACCGGGACGTTATATTGCGTTAAATGATGTAAGTCTCGCGGAAGACCCGGAGTACGCAAAAGAGTTGTTTAAGGCTATGATCCCATTGAAAAAACGCTGGGGAGGTCTGGCGACTGTAGATATTATCAGAGACCAGGAATTATTGTCGCTGATGTCTCAGAGCGGTTGCTCCTTTCTGCTGTTTGGTTTTGAATCAAACGAAGAGGCGGTATTAAAACAGATACATAAAGGATTTAATAAGCCGGTAAATTACCATGAGGTTATGGAGACGATGCACTCGTTGGGAATCTCGGTTCAAGGGTGTTTTGTTTTCGGATTTGACGATGATGATCATGATATTTTCAACAAAACTGTTGAACGGGTGCGTGAGCTTAAAATAGATATTCCGAGGTATTCCATCTACACCCCATATCCTGGAACCGGATTATTCCGGCGGCTGTTGGCTGAAAAGCGGATTATCAGTTTTAACTGGAATGATTACGACACTATGCATGTAGTTATACAACCGGCTAAGATGACTCCGGATGAACTTTTTAGCGGATTCAAGCAGGCTTATAAGGATACCTTTAAACTACAGCATATACTTGGTCGTATGCGGGGCTTCGGAATTAATAGCGCTATAAATTTCTGCGGTAACCTTGCCTATCGTATCTTCGTAAAGCGTCTCAATACTGAACCGAGATTTGATACTCCTTATTCGCGAGACTGTCCCGGTGTCGCACCTCCAGCCGAATACTACAACACTAATTTCAAGGAGGAGCAGACATGCCAAAATTAATCTTGATATATCCTGCAATGGGACGGCGACCCGGTAAAAAGTTTGTCAGGTCATGGCAGCAGGAACCGTTGGCAATGGGAATTCTGGCTGCATTGACTCCCGAAAACTGGGAAGTGGTATTTTTTGATGACCGCGTGGAAAAAATCGATTACAACCAGTCTGCAGACCTGGTGGGAATTTCGCTTGAAACCTATACCGCCAAGCGTGGCTATCAAATTGCGGAAAAATTTCGAAGCAAAAAAATTCCGGTTATTTTTGGAGGATATCATGCTACATTGTGTCCTGAAGAGGCTTTGGAGCATGCCGATGCTATTTGTCTTGGAGAAGCGGAAGGCATCTGGGGAAATATCCTGAACGATGTTGTTGCAGGCAAACTTCAAATGCGCTACAAGGCAGCTTCTCCCTGTGATTTAAAAGACTTGAAAATCCGGCGTGATATTTTCAAAGGAAAAAATTACATGCCACTTTCCTTGATTGAAACCAGCCGAGGGTGCCCGATGAAATGTAGTTTTTGTTCCATTGCCGCATTTTATAAGTCTACATACCGTCAGCGTCCGCCTGAAGATGTGGTACGAGAAATCAGGGAAGCCAGGCATAAATATATATTTTTTGTCGATGATAATTTCGCCGGGAATAAGGAAGGGACAAAAGAACTCTGCCGTGCGGTGAAACCACTTGGCTGTAAATGGATAACGCAGTGTGGAATCTCTGGGCTAAAAGATCCTGAACTGGTACGGCTTATGGCAGAAAGCGGTTGTCTTGGCCTGTTGATAGGATTTGAGTCGCTTAATCCTGCCAACTTGAGAGCCATGAATAAAAGTGCCAATAAAGCTGAAGAATATACTGAAGTGCTTGAAAATCTAAGAAATAACGGAATTTTTGTTTATGGGACTTTTATGTTCGGATATCCGGATGATACTCCCGATAGTTTTGATTCAAGCGTAAGTTTTGCCATGCGGGAAAAGATGTTTATCGCGGCTTTTAATCATTTGGTAGCCTTTCCAGGTACACCGCTCTACAGGGAACTTAAAGAAAATGGAGAGTTGCTCAGCGAACACTGGTGGCTGGACGATGATTTTTATTTTGGTCAGTCTCCAGTCAAGCCGCAGAGAATGACCTCCCGGGAACTTGAGCTTAATTGTTTGCAGGCCAGGCGCAGATTTTTCTCCATTGGTGCAATTCTGAAACGAGCAATTGATTTTCGCTGTAATTGTTCAAGTTTTAAGAATTTATGGCGCTATCTCAGTGTAAATGCGTTATTGCATAGGGAGATTTCCAGCAAACGCGGAATTCCGCTTGGAGTCAGAGATGAAACATAAGGAACAAGGTAATGAATTCAAAATTATGTTTTAGACTTGCCGTTCCTGATGATGATTCGGCAATTCGACAGTTGCTCCGGGAAGCGGAAATGAATGGGGCGTTGGCGTTGACCTATGATTACGAACAATCTTTTTTTTCTGCGCTGGAAATACAGGGCAGTGAACCTGTCGTCATGGTGACGGAAAGAAACGGCAATATCATTGCCGTTGGAGTGATCTCTCGGCGTCAGGTCTATTTTAATGGTTTGCCGCTTGAGATCGGCTATCTGAGTCATTTGCGTATTTCTCAAGCTCACCGTAAATCATTGATACTTGCCCGGGGGTATCAGTTTTTACGGAAATTGCATAATACTGAATTCAATGTCCCTTTTTATCTCAGTTCAATCATGGCTGACAATGCAGCTGCCATTGTTTTAACCGAAGAACGTGTGGGCTTTCCAGTTTATCAGCTGCTTGCTACTTATCATACATTGCTGTTGCCGATCTTCAGGAGCGGAAAACGTTCGGTAGCGACTTCTGGGATAAGCATAACCCGTGGAACGATAGAGGTCATTCCGACATTACTTGATTTTCTGCATCGCGAAGGTTCCCAAAAGCAGTTTTTCCCGGTCGTTTCAAGAGCGGAATTGGAAGGCGAAACCGGACCTTTAAAAGGCATCGGCATTGATAATTTTTTTATAGCCCGGGATGATGCCGGACAGATTATTGGAGCACTGGCAATATGGGATCAATCGCGACAAAAGAATATTGTAATCCGATCTTATCATGGACGAATGGGAATTGTTAAAAAGCTTTCTGACTGTATTTGCAAAACGGACTTGTTGCCTGATCCGGAAAATCCGATAAAAGTTAAATTGGCATCCTGCATTGTTATTATGAATAATTGTCGCAAAGTATTTCGTGCCTTGCTGGATGCTGCGATGTATGAGCTAAAAAAGAAAGCAACTGGGTATCTTGCCATTGGAATCGATAGTCAGGATCCGTTACTGCGTGAGATTACAACACCATGGCATCTGACTTTGAAGAGTAATATTTTCCAGGTTTACTGGCCTGACCCGGAAAAACCGTTGCCAGAGCCAGATGGACGAATAAATTATTTTGAATTGGGAATGTTGTAACAATATGAATGAACTGACTGCAGAAGTTATACCCGTAGACCGGCTCACTCCTGAGTTGCGCGAAGGCATGTACCGATTGATGTGTGAGCATTTCTCCAGAGTAGAACGTAGCTCATTTGAGCATGATTTGTCCGACAAAGAATGGGTGGCTTTGTTACGCGACGAAAACGGCATCCTCGGCGGTTTTTCCATTATGGCTGTTATGCATGCCAAGGTCAACGGAGTAGCTGTTCGCGCTTTTTATTCCGGTGATACCATTGTGACGCAGCATTGTCGACAGTTATTTTCGCTTGAACGAATGTGCATGCCCTTCATCTATCATCGCGTGCTTCAGCAACCGCAATTTCGCTGGTACTGGTTTATTATTTGTAAAGGATATCGTACTTACCGTTATCTGCAAGTTCACTTTCGCCGTTACTGGCCAGCCTTAGATGTGGTTACGCCTCCATTTGAAGCGGAAGTCTTAAACACGCTTGCCTTGTCACGTTTTGGCGATGATTTTAATTCGGAAACGGGAATAATAGCGACCCCGAATGACTACTGGTTACGCGACGGAATCGGCGATATTACGTCACGTGAACTACAGAAACCGCATATCCGTTTTTTTGCCTCAATGAATCCATGTTGGAAGACCGGTACGCAACTGGCTTGTCTAACGGAACTGAGCATAGAAAATCTCCATCGCATGTCCTGGCGGATGGTGCGTAAGGAGCTGGATGCAATGTGATGAAAACACTACTGGTGAATTTTGCGTGGTACTGTTCGACTTTGCCCGGATACATTGCATATAAGCGTGGTATCCGCAATGTGAAGCGGACGCAGATGCAGCGATTGCTTAAACTTGTAAGGACTGCCCGTGAAACAAAATTCGGACGGAAGCATGACTTTGCTTCAATCAATTCGCTGGAAGATTTTCGCGAACGAGTTCCCGTTTCTGAATATCAGGACTTTGAGTCGTACATTGATGAGATTGCCGCTGGAAAACCTGATGTATTGTTTCCCGGACATCCCTGGTGTTTTGAACCAACCAGCGGAACCAGTTCAACCAATAAGTTAATTCCATATAATCGAGCGTTGCATCAAGAGTTTCAAGCTGGTATTGCCCCATGGATATTTTCCATGTTTACTCACAATCCGGGCCTGATGAAAGGATCCGCATATTGGTCTATTTCTCCTGTTAAGCATCAGAAAAGATTTACCACCAGCGGTATTCCAATTGGATTCCAGGATGATACTGTGTATTTGAATTATATCATGCGCCATGCCATGAAATATGTTATGGCGGTTCCCGGAGATATTGCCGCTTCCGATACAATTGATGATTTTTATCTGCATACAATGCGCCATCTGGTATCAGCTGGTAATCTGGCTCTTATATCTATATGGAATCCGAGCTTTCTATCAATTTTGCTCGATATTCTCAAAAGAAATAAAACGCTGTTCATCAAAGAAATTGAATCCATTGATCATGAACGAGCAAAAAAATCCGAAAATATGT
>JAFGXT010000123.1 GCA_016936495.1 Victivallales bacterium | reverse complement strand
TCTCTCCCTTGATCTCTTTGACTGATAAGTTTCTGATAAAAGGAATTCTTTCTGGAGTATCACGACGTACTCTTCTATCAAAGAGTCCTATTTTCGCGGCCAATCCATCATCTGCATCGGCATCGCATCTGACGACGGCATAGCAACGCCAAGGATTTCCACATTCGATATGACCTGGCATCGGGCAATTTATATCCCAGCCATTCGTATTCCCAACTATGCTGGCGGCCTTCTTATTGGATGCGTTATCATCTGCAACAATACTTGATGTTTTTCCTTCTCCCCAAAGCTTCATGTATGGCTCCTGAAAATCCAACCATTGCGATTCATCAAGCTTTTCAAATCCTTCGGGTTTAACAGGAGTTTCCAGTTTTTGCTCACATCTTGATTGGAAATCAGCAAATGATTTATCGCTGGCGAATCTTCGCGGACGATATATCTTGTTCAGCTCTTCCAAAGAGTTTAAAAGCGTTCTGCCATCAGGGAAATTGACTTTTTTGCCTGATTTGGCAATCAACCAACGCAGGACATTGGAATTTTGAAGCAACAATCCAATTAACGGGGCGCGTTCACGTTGAACCCGCTGTCTCAGCATCAGATTATCTTTTACGGCATTTTCAGCCTCATCAAACAGCTCCCAACATTTATCCAATGTTTCAAGAGGTGGAATAAACGAAGGGAAGCCTCCGCAGTTCAGATGCAGTTTTGCCTCCTTAGCCGCATCATAATAACAGTTCAGATAGGCGTTCAAAAATGGAGCGGCAGCACCATAATAGCCAGACATAAATTCTTTTCGCAACGCATTTTCATCTGACTGCGGCTTCCATAACAGATGACTAATCAACCAAACTCGGAGTTGACTAAAATCACTGATAGACGACCAAAGTATACCTTCCTCATATATACCAATCGCGCCCTGCTTGATATAATAGCGAATATTCGGAGCTAAAACAGGCAAATTAGGATGTGGTAAAAGATAATTTTTATAATTTGCCACATAATCCCAAACAAAAATACTATCAGTCATCTTTTTCCACCCTTCAAAATCTTTTTGGATAACAGCATTTTCAGGGGACGTCATTGGATAGAAATAGTTCGCGTCAATGGGCGCTATTCTCATTATAACATGCTTGTTGGGTCTCGTAACTTCCGGTGGTCGCAAGTAGCACAGATAAGCGGAAGAAATGATCTTAATGTCAGGCTTTTTCTTTTTCAATACTTCAGCCACATCATTGAGAAATCTAATTAACACACCGGATTGCGCGCCTTCGCTTTTAGCAATTTTTTGACATTCTGAACATTGACAGTAATTCCGGTTGTCATTCATTGAAATGGCAAGCCACTCAGCGTCGGGATATTGTTCAAGCCAATGTTCCGCATTTTTGATCAACTCTTTTTTCATTTCCTCGTTCGTTAGACACAACTGACCTTTGTGCAAACCTCCAACACGCTTACCCTCGACCAAGCTGAACCATTCCGGATGTTGATCAAAATACTTTTTAGCCGGAATCAATTTATCAAAAGTCCCCGAACATGGACAATATGGTCCCGCATAGTTATAATGCCCACCATATTGGGATGGAATATGCACATAATTTCCATTAATCTTGGAACGAACAGCGAATATAGACTCGGGGCCTTGTATGCCTCTCGATATTCCGTGATAAAAAACTTCGCGGAACTCCAAGGCGGGAGCATATCGAATATCGAGTGGGCTTAGTGTCACTCGTTTTATGTCAGGAACGTATTCTTCAGTCGCAGTCCACCAGCGCACGCCAAGAATATCTTCGAGAAATGTATAAACAGCATATAACGCTCCACGAGTTCCTTGACCTGTAAAAACGCAAGAATTACCAACTGTTTTTATAATTATCTCATCTGGTTTAAGGTTATTAAAGTCAATACTCGGCAATAACTTTTTCACGGTGGGAGAAGTGCCGACATAAATATTTTTGCCATCGCTCTGCTCAATATTTGTAATTTCAAAATCAACGCCAGATATCTTTTTCAGATAAGTCCTTAGTTCTTTAGCCGCGGTCGCGTCCGGAGCTTCACATTTTTTCGGCACAACAATCTTGTACCCCGTAACTCCGTCATGAGTAAGAATTAAAGATTTATTACCTGCAAAACTCTGATATGCAGGCATAAAGCCCAGCATTACCATTAAAATCATACCAAACCGCATCATTCTCATTACTATTACCTTTCCTGTTTTGTTTATGGATTAATTGTTGTCAATAAATGCTTTTCATTGGCGATTCGAATAATTGCCGATGAATCTACCTCTTCAATAATCAAGTTTCTAATCTCCGCTGTATCCGTTCCTGACACATGTCCGTCCCCGAAAGCCACATTCGCTCGTTTGTTGTGTAAAATATGCAATGCGCCCTCGAGGCCTGTTCTATTGAACGTATAGCACTGTTTCATATACGTTCCACTCGTCGCTTTTACCCCAAGGCTATCACCTAAAAAGATGCTATTGGAGGGATTTTTTAGGTTAGCTATATTGATAAAGCCAAGATATAGCTCAGAATTATCGATTGCTTTATAGTTCGCACCAAACCAAAACCCATACGTACTATATCGACTATCATCTTCCTTGATCCATGCGGGGCACTTAACCACATCGCCCATCTTTAGATATTGATAAAAATTCAATAGCTCAGCCCACGTATAAGTGCGGTGATTCACTCGATCTGAATAATAACCAACAGTAAAACCGGAGCTGTCGTCGGCATACATGGCAAAGCCCCAAAAGGATTGTTTCAAGTTATTCACACATTGTATTTCCAGAGCCTTTTGGCGAGCTTTCTGCAATGCTGGCAACAACAGACTGGCTAGAATCGTGATAATTGATATAACAACCAATAGCTCTACAATTGTAAAATTTCTCTGTTTCATGTTGATCTCCGTATAATAAGCTTCGGTTTAATTTTTCTCACCGTAGATGAGTCCTGGTTCCTGCCATTAATTAAGTACAACACAATATCCGCCGCTGCTTGCGCGATCAATTTGTCATTCTGATCAACACTGGTGAGAGGCGGAGAGGTAAATTCACATAAATCCAAATTATCATAACCGACGATCGCAACATCATCAGGAACAATAACACCTTTAGATGTTAAGACATTCAAAATTTTTGCCGCCTCAATATCATTCGCCGCGATAATCGCATCCGCGTTTTTCTCAACAACCAAAGTTTCGACTACCCGTAAAGCAAATTCATCAAGATCAACAGGTTCCTGTTTTGTCTTGAATAATAAATCTTTATCAAAAAGACCGTAATCCATGAGGAATTTACGAGAACTTTTCAAGCGTGTAGCAGGTATTGGATGACATGTATTCGACATGGCAACTGCAATTCGTTTTCTTCCACAATCACATAAATACTTTATGATTTGCGCCATCCCATCATGCCGGTCAGGAACGATACTATTGAATTCATCAAAGGCTGGCTTCTCAATAAAAACAGAATTTGGCATTAAGGAAAAAATATCCGCCAATTGTTCCCGATGTTCAGGATAATTATGAGCAAGACAAACAAAACCATCAACCCCACGGCTTGCAAAAGAACGCATATACTCAATAAGCTTCTCAGGAGAATTATGTGCTTGCCCAACAATCAGCATGTACCCTTGTTTTGCGAACGCAGTCTCCAAAAAAGCAAGACGCCGGTAACTCACGGTCGCAGCAAAGGTATCAATTATCGCTCCAATCGTATGGCTCCTCTTCCCTGCCAGAAACTGAGCCGAAAAATTGGGCTGATAATTCAGCTCATCAGCTACTTTGCGAATCAATGCTGCGGTCTTCTCGCTAACACGTATTCTATCGCTACCAGAATCCAACAAAACTTTGCCAACCGCTACACGCGATACACCCGCTCGTTCCGCAATGTCCTTTAATCTTATCTTCATGACAACCTATTATGTGATTTAATTACCCGTGTAATTAATATTTTATGCCAAGACCTGTTAAAAGTCAACACCTGACATTGATTTTCCCAATTTTTTTTGTATTGTAAATTTACATATGTAATTTTTTTGCGTGTATTTTGTTATTGCTATTGCATCTTTCCCGGTTATTATGTATAATTAGTTTAATACATATTTTACGGGGGTTTTATAGTGCCGGTTATATTTGAATATGACGTAGAGAAGAATCTGCTTTATGAAACGGGGATAGATTATCTTTCAATGAAAGATTTCCCGGATTATAAGGAAATGTTCTCTTCTATAGAATTTCATCCCGGAGTGCGGATAATCGCCGACTACCGCCGGGCTCATACCGATTTTGACTTCAGCGAAATGTATCAAATCGCCTCATTTGACCGGAAAATATTGTCCCCTTTGGGCAGGATCAAAATGGCGATATTGGTTACGGGGAAACTTGGTTACGGAGTAGCGAGAATGTATCAATCAATGCTTCAGGGACAAAACATCCAAATAGAACTGTTCCGCCACCAGGCGGCAGCGGAGAAATGGATAGGTCATGAAACATTTTGCAACACAGACGATTCTGTGCCTGATTTCTCCGCCACCTCGCTGGCTATGGAATGATTTACTATTGAAAATCCCGCAATTGTGGTGTATCTTTTTCATATAAGAGGGGAAGGTACGAAGCAACTCCTGCAAACAATCAAACCAATAAGGCGGTCAAAATGTCTGGTTTCATAAAATGTTTCACGGATTTTATACTGGGAGCGACGATTCCATTAAGAGCTACAGGAGTATTTTTTTCCCGTCCAAAATACTGGAGTTATGCTCTGGTGCCTTTGATACTAAGTGGTGTCTGCTATTTTGTGCTGGGAGCGCTGGGCTGGTTTTATCTTAAGCCTTATATTGATTCACTGCTGCCGGTTTCGGCAGAGGTATCGGGATTTGTAGACAGCTTGAAATACGTAGTCCGCTGGATAGTCTATATATCCGCCGTAGTTACGGGAATAACAGTATTTCTGATAAGTTTCACAAGCGTATTTGTATTGCTGGCGGCTCCTTTTGTAGATCAACTGTCGGTACGTTATGAAAAAGATTTTTACAATGTGGATTTTGTCTGTACCGGGTTCAAGCACTACGTACATTACTGCTGGACATCGATGATAAACACCGGCAGGGTGGGAATTGTAATTCTTTTGTTTTCGTTGGTATTTCTGGTGGTTAATATAGTGGCTCCGGCACTCGGGCTGGTGGCGTCGATACTGATAGTCGGATATTATTTCGGAATCACCTTCATGATCTACAGCTCCGAGCATCGGCGGGTAAAGTTCCGTGATTTCAAGTTACAACTACATGGCTCACGGGCTCTGGTGGCGGGCATGGGAGCAGTCATTTACGTACTCATGTTCATTCCCTTTGTGGCGATTATATTTCTGCCGGCATCGGTCATTGCCGGTACAATAGCCTACAACGAGTATATCGTCCCCCGCTCAAGAAAATAATTTTTATGTTTATAATTTAAGCAGTCTGTCATTTAGTTCCGCTATGTCGTTGAAATTCCCTCGGCGACATACCGGTTTGTTGCTTAAAGAAACGCGAAAAGTAATATTCCGAATTAAAATGCAACCGATCTGCTACTTCTTTGACCGGGATTACCGCCCCCCCCAACAGCAGCGATGCCTTGCGCACCAGCGACCGGGTGATAAAATCTT
>JAFGXT010000122.1 GCA_016936495.1 Victivallales bacterium | reverse complement strand
GGAACAACTGGCGGAGCGTTTCGGCAGGCAGGGACGCTTTACGCTTCCGGCGCTTAATTGCCTTCCGCCTCCGGCATTGAGAGAGTTCTTTGAGCGCCGGGGGGTTCCCACTGTGGTTACTGACGGATTTCATGTATTTCCCGAATCGCAACGCTCGCAAGACGTGCTCGACGCGTTGCTGCGCAACTGCGAACGGCTTAATGTAAAAATCATAAGCTCCCGCACTATCAGTTTGCTTATTATAAACAACGGAAGTGTATGCGGAGTTTCAGACGCGGATCAAGACTATTTATCCGATAGAATACTCATCGCCACCGGCGGACGCGGTTACCCCCGTCTGGGCGGACGGGGTATAGGATACAATCTGGCGGAACAAGCTGGACATAGCATCGTCGAACCCCTGCCCGGCATGACCGGGCTGAAAACAGTGGAAAGCTGGCCTCATTCATGTACCGGAATAAGTTTTGAGCGTTGCAATGCCACCATTGATCTGCCGCGTTACCGCAAATCCATATGCTCCGGTGAATTATTGTTCACTCACAATGGCGTATCCGGTCCGGCGATAATCGACCTTGCCGGAGAGGTGTCGGCATTGTTGAAAAAGCATACAAACATACCGCTGGTGATAAGTATGTTCCCGGAACTTGAGCGCAACGACTGGATAAAGCTGTTCAGTCAATGGCAACGCGATCATGGCAAACGCTCCATACGACGACTGCTCACCAATCATATGCCGCAGAAGCTCACGGAAATATTCTGCGAACTCGCGGAAATTGATTCAGAGCAAAAAGCCGCTGAATTCAATGCCGCCGGACGCGAAAAGCTGGCGACATTATTAAGCGCGACCCCGTTGAGGATATGTGGCACCGACGGCTGGAATAAAGCCATGGTTACACGCGGCGGAGTCTCACTGAAAAATGTCGATCCGCACACACTGGAGAGCCGATTGGTCAAAGGCTTGTTCTTTGCCGGAGAAGTACTTGACCTGGACGGTCCCTGCGGAGGATATAATCTACAATGGGCTTTTGCCAGCGGATGCCTGGCTGGAATTAGCCTTGCGCGACAATAATACTCCACTCAAAAAGTATCGTTCCAGGTTTCACGAAGTATTTCCGAAAGTATTCTACGACTGCTTTCAACGGGAACCGGCTGGGGCGCAAGATCCAGTTTCATTTTATTCTGTGCCGCGCTGGACGCGGTTTTTTCCAACAATTCCTCGGGAAAACCTTCCACATATTTCAAGGCGCGCGGCACACCGCATTGAGTAAGAAATTTTCTGTAAGCGATAATTATATCCCCGGCTGAGCCAGCATCAGGAAAGATGTTCTGCAACTGCATAGTACGCTCAGCCACGGCGGGATTGCCCAGGTAATATTTCCACGAAGCTGGAAGCAGCAAAGATACTGCGATACCATGTTCCAGCTTACCAAACCATGAAAAACTGCACAAATGCGGCAGTCCGGTGGATTTATAGCGTATGACCATGCCACCGAGCGTAGCGGCGGCGGCAAGGGCTTCGGCGGCAACGGCGTCATTGAGGTCAGCAAGCCTGCGGGGCAGATTTTTCACTATCAGTTCAATACCTTTTAATGCCCAGGCATTGGCGTCCGGATGATTGCCATCCTGTCCCACGTTAAGAAAACCTTCTATGAGATGTGCAAGCGCGTCACAAGCGGTGGCTCTAACCACTGACTCAGGAGAACTTAAAGTAAGTTCCGGACATACAAAAGCAAATTCAGGAATGGAGCGCACTTCCACCATGAGTTTTTTTACACCCAAAGCATGATCGACGATGTTAGAATAAGGCGTTACTTCCGACCCAGTTCCGGCAGTGGTGGGAAAGCATATCAAACGTTTAAGTTCAATATCCGGCTGTCGGGAGGATAAGATATTCAAGCCGAAGAATTCATCAATCTCACTGCCTTCAAGCTGATACACCTGCCAGGCGGCTTTGGCGGCATCCATAATACTGCCGCCCCCCATGGCGACGACCATATCCGGATTAAACTCTTTGAGCTTAGCGACCATGCGATTGACAGTATCTGTACAGGGTTCGGGTTCGATATCTGAAAAACGTTCAAGCAGCGGTTCGTAGTAATCAAACGCCCGGAAGAAATATTCAAGCCCTTTGTGCTGATGTATAGAATTCTTTCCGGTAAAAATCATGACCTTGTCCGGATGACGCCGATATACGAGTTCCTCAAACTGCGAAAACGCCGATTCACCAAAAACAATAGTCGTATCCGGATATGCGTCAAAATATTCTATCGCGCTGTGCATAATCAAAATCCTCCGAAGTTTTATAGAACAAGATAACAGACATTTGCGCAAATGTCATCACAATCAAAAGGGAAATCGACGATTATTACGTAAAATCAGCAAGGCGAGGTAACTTCAGCGTCATCTTCGCCATCCTTATCCAACAACTTTTCTCCAGTAGTACGTATGAGTATCGCGCCCAACGGAGCCGTAACGATAATGGATAGCACCGCTATAGCCAGAATAAGATTCCCTGAAGCAATCCCCGCGCTCAACGGAATAGCTCCAATCGCCGCCTGCACCGTGGCTTTTGGAAAATAAGCAAATACACAAAAAAGTTTTTCGCGCCGATTCAGCCCGGAACCAATCAGAGCCACAAACACCCCCAGACTTCGACCGGACAATCCGGCGGCGATTATAACAAGTCCGATAAGTCCCGCATGTCCGACCACACTAATGTCAACCTGCGCTCCGATGAGCACAAACAACAATATCTCCGCCAGCACCCAGACCTTATTGAACTTTTGCGCCATGCGCTTCGCCAGATCATCATTCCTTTCCAGCATCACAAAACCAATAGTCATAATCCCCAGCAAACTGGCGACCCATAATTTCAAGTCATGCTCCAGACCATGAAACAATATCGCAGCGATCATAAACACTATCAGTTTACGGGTATCACGCATATGAACTTTTTTAAACATATACAGCAACGCGAACCCAATCAACGCTCCGATTACGATTCCAGATACAATACTTACCGGAACTTTCAGCAGCTCCAGCGCGATCTTATCCTTCTGTCCGGTTCCGAGATTCAGGAACACGTAAAAAACGGTTATAGCAAAAACATCATCCAGCGACGCCCCGGCAAGCACCAGTGTCGGCACATCCTTATTTCCGCCCAAACATCTTTCTTTCAAATCCAGCATCTGCGGCACCACCACAGCCGGAGACACAGCGGCAATGATAAAGCCCAGCATTCCCGCCTCCAGCCACGGCAGATTCAGCAGAAAATGAGCCACAACCAACACCACGCCACCTTCGACCAATCCGGGAATGCAACTCATTCGTAAAGCTGAAGCCCCAACCTTGTTGAGCGTTTTTCTGCTGATTCCAAGTCCGGCACGGATAAGGATGACTATCAACGCGGCATTGCGTAACTCGGCGGAAATATGCATCAGATCAGGACAGATAAGTCCCAGGCAACTTGGCCCGAGCAACACTCCAGCCAGCAACATTCCCAGCAGACCGGGAAGCTTGATCTTCTCACACAAGTAACTGAGAACCAAGGCTGCAATTACGACTATTGAGATGTTTATCAACATTGTTCAGCTCCGTTTCGATCAGTGCCCTTTATAATTATCCGGTTTGACTATATTTCTTTTTTTCCACACCAGATGAGTAACGGGTAGCCCTTTACCGTTCCAACGACGCTCAAAATCGGATTTTATATCCGAAATTTCCTCATATCCCTCCTGAAACTCATCAAACAATCCGGACAAAGACACCACTTTTTTCACCGTTTCCAGATATGGCAGGTCATCGGTAGAAAAGTGAAACATACCGCCGGGTTCAAGCACACGGTGAAGGTGAACCACAAAATCTGAACACAGCAGGCGGTTGGCGCGATGTTTATCCTTGGGCCAGGGGTCGGGACATAAAATATGGAGGCGATGCAAAAAATTATCCGGCAGAATCAATCCGATAAGCATCCGTGCCTCCATTCGCAGAGGAATGATATTATTTACATTTTCCCGCTGATTGCGCCTGACCAGAGCTCTGAGCCTTCCAATCATCACATCAGCGGCGATTATTTTAGTTTCCGGCAGGCGTTGCGCCAACGCGGTGGTGAAACTTCCTTTCCCGCATCCCATATCAAGTTCAATATGTTTTGCGCCACTGAAATCCATAAGCTCTCCGGCACTGCAATACACGCAGCCCGGTATTATTATTGATTTATCTTCTTTTTTATCCAGCATTTACAAAAAAAATCCGTGAATTATATTAATTTGCGTCTATATTAAGGCGTTTACAATAGCTTTAATTAAGCTTTTTTCCATTGAAAAAGGCATAAAATTCAGGAAACAAGCAAATGCATATTCTATTTGTATGTACAGGCAATACCTGTCGCAGCCCCATGTGCGAGGCGTATTTCACACGTCTGCTGGAGCAGGCGGGAATAAGTGATGTCAGCGTCAGTTCCGCCGGACTTTTCGCCGGGGGCGGCATGCCGGCTTCAAACGGTTCAGTAACAATAATGCAGGATTTTGACATAGATTTAAGTTCATTCCGCAATGTTCAGCTGGATGAAAATCTTCTGGAACAGGCGGATCTGGTCGTGGCGATGTCCACCTCGCATCGGGCTCACATCGGGGCGATGAATCCCGCCGCGCTGGACAAGACCAAGCTGCTGCTTGAGTTTGCGGATCAACCTGAAACTGACGTCCCCGATCCGTTTGGCGGCGCGAAGCAGGTATATCGCAACTGTTTTGAAGAAATGAAAAAAGCTCTGGACAATTTATTGCTGGAGTTGGACAAGTTTAAGAAAAATTAAAAATATAATTTTTTCGGGAGCAAAAAAAATGAGAAAACTTATCGACTGGCATAATGCCAGTCCTGTAAAAATCGCGGTAGCCACTGATCATGGCGGCTTTGAGATGAAAAAAGAATTACTTGAGTTCTTCAGTGAATTGGGCGGAATCGAAGCCGTGGATTGCGGTCCTTTCGAATTCGACGCCAGTGATGACTATCCGGATTTTGCCGGAGTGGCGTCCGCGCAAGTCGCCAGAGGACAAGTTGATTGCGGCATCCTGATATGCCGTTCCGGGGTTGGCATGGGAATCAATGCCAACCGCTTCAACGACGTCCGCGCGGTGGTGGCCTATGACACCACGGTGGCACGCCTCAGCCGGGAACACAACTGTTCTAATATGCTGGTTCTGCCCGGCGATTTTGTAGACACGACCAAAGCCCGGGAAATCGTCAAAACCTGGTTGGACACCCCTTTCAGCGGAGATGAACGCCATGCGCGCAGACTGGAAAAGATCGAAATCAATTCTTATGACGACATCGCCGCAATCAGATGCTCTGATCCGGAGATAGCCTATATTATCGACCGTGAGGCTGAACGACAGGATGCCGGCATTGAACTTATCGCATCAGAAAACTTTACCAGTACCGCGGTGAGAGCCGCCCAAGGCTCGGTGCTTACCAACAAATACGCCGAAGGTTATGCCGGCAAACGCTATTACAACGGATGCGAGCATATCGATGAGATTGAAAGCCTCGCCATCAAACGCGCTTGCGAATTGTTTGGCGCCGAAGCCGCCAATGTCCAGCCGCATTCCGGCAGTCAGGCAAACATGGCGGTGTATTTCGCGCTGATCAAACCCGGCGACACCGTACTGGCGATGAGCCTGGATCACGGCGGTCATCTAACCCACGGGCACCCCATGAACTTCAGCGGAATGTTGTACAATATCGTTCCTTACGGCGTTGATCGTGAAACTGAAATGATCGACTATAACGAGGTTCAACGCCTTGCCAATGAACACAAACCCAAGCTTATAGTAGCCGGAGCCAGCGCTTATCCGCGCGTAATCGACTTCCCGAAACTCCGCGCTATTGCCGATTCGGTCGGCGCAAAGCTGTTTGTGGACATGGCGCATATTGCCGGTCTGGTGGCGGCGGGATTGCATCCCAACCCGGTGCAGTACGCCGATGTAGTCTCCACTACCACTCACAAAACCCTCAGAGGACCGCGCGGCGGGATGATCCTGTGCCGTGAAGAATATATCAAAAGCATCAATTCAAAACTGTTCCCCGGCATTCAGGGCGGACCGCTGGAACATGTCATAGCAGCCAAAGCAGTATGCTTCAAAGAAGCCATGAGCGCGGAATTCAAAGCGTATCAGGAACAAGTCAGAAAAAATGCCTGTGTACTGGCACAAGAGCTTACCCGTCTAGGTTTTAGAATAGTTTCAGGCGGCACAGACAATCATCTGATGCTGGTAGACCTGCGCCCCAAAGGCGCAAAAGGTCGTCCGGTGGCAAACGCGCTGGACAAAGCCCGGATCACAGTTAACAATAACATGATTCCATTTGACCCGGAGAAACCTTTCATCGCCAGCGGTATCCGCATCGGCACCCCGGCGGTTACCACCCGCGGCATGAAAGAAACGGAAATGATCAAGATTGCCGGATTCATCAATCGCGCCATCGAAGTCATGGAAGATGACGACAAACTAGCGGCAATTGGCGATGAGGTGAAAGCATTCACCCGCGACTTCCCCATGCCCCGTTTTTAACCATAGGAAAGATTTAATATGATTGACATAAAAATACTCAGAGAGACCCCAGAACTCATCAAAGAATCCTGCCGTCGTCGTGGCGATGCCGCCGACATCGACGCCATTATCGAACTGGACAAAGAGTACCGCGAACTGGTTCAGCAAGTCGAAGCCATGCGCGCGGACAGGAATCGCCTCAGCAAAGAATGTCGCGACAATCCCGAAGCCCGCGAACAAGTCAAAGATCTTAAGGAACAGCTCAGTCAGCAGGAAGCCAGATTGCAGGAACTCGAAACTCAGGTGCATGATAAACTCAGCTGGCTGCCAAACCTGCTCCATCCGGCGGTTCCAGACGGCAATGACGATACTTCCAATATAGAGATCAGAAAAGAAGGCGTCATTCCTGAATTTTCCTTCAAAGTAAAAGATCATCAGGAACTCGGCGAATTGCTGGACATAATCGATACCCAACGCGGAGCTAAAGTCGCCCAATCCGGCTTCTATTACTGGAAAGGCAAAGGCGCGCAACTCTGTAACGCCATGTTTTTCTGGGCTCAGATGGAACTTACCAAACGCGGTTTCACCTCCTTCATGACCCCATGCGCCGCTAAATCACAAACGCTGTATGGAACCGGATACCTGCCGTTTTTCGCCGATCAAACTTATCCTATCGCCAATGAAGACTTATGCCTTATCGGTACCTCTGAGCAAACACTGGTCGGATACCATGCCGATGAAATACTTGAAGCGGATAAACTGCCCTTATCCTACTGCGCGTTCAGCCCCTGCTTCAGAACTGAATCCGGCAGCTATGGCAAGGCTTCACGAGGCATCTTCCGCGTCCACCAGTTCCATAAAGTGGAACAGATTATTTTCTGCTTGCCGGAAGAATCAGAAAAATATCACAAGTTCTGCCTGGAGAATGAAGAATATCTGCTCCAGCAACTTGGAATTCCATATCATGTAGTGGACGTATGCGTCGGCGACATGGGCGCTCCTGGATACCGCAAATACGATGTTGAAGCATGGTTCGCTGGCTTTGGAGCCTATCGCGAAGTAACCTCCAACACAAATTTGACCGACTTCCAATCCCGCCGTCTGGGCATCCGTTACAAGGACAAAGACGGCAATCGCGGCTATGTTCACACCATAAGCGCGACTGCCGTTACCGACCGTGTGGCGATTGCCATTCTGGAAAACTTCCAACAGGAGGACGGCAGCGTCATAATACCAGAAGTCTTAAGACCGTTCACCGGATTCGACAAGATCGAGGCGCCGGAACAAGTGAAATAATTGACTGTAAGATGAAATTATTTGATACACATTTCCATTTTTATGACGACTGCGGCACTCCGGAGGAGTACTGGGAAAAAATACATATCGACGGGCTTGAATACGTGCTTGCCGCCGGAGCGGATTACGAAGAAAGCCTCCTGGCACAAAAATTCGCCAGACACATCGAGAATGCATGGTATTCCGCCGGAGCGCATCCGCACAGCGCAGGTAAGTATACAAACAGAATAAACATGTTCGAAGATTTTCGCGACACGGAAAAACTGGTGGCGGTCGGGGAAATAGGACTTGACTATTTCTACGAACATTCAGAACGCCGAACTCAGTGGAAAGTCATGGAACAGTTTCTGGAACTGGCGTTATCCTGGAATCTTCCCGCGATAATTCACTGCCGGGATCAGGACGGACGCGACGACGCCTATGAAGATTGCTATAAAATCCTGCGGGATTTTGCCGGCAATCAAGGGTGTTTCGAACTGCATTGCTTTGCCGGAAGCATCAGTTGGCTGGACAAATTTCTGGAATTGGACTCTTATATCGGCGTTACCGGTATGGTAACATTCAGCAAAGCCCATAATATCCGGAAGTTGATCAAATACGTCCCCGACAATCGGCTTCTGCTTGAGACGGATTCTCCGTATCTGGCGCCGACGCCGCATCGTGGCAAAAAGAACAATCCCGGCTATCTGGTCAACGTCGCAACCAAGGTAGCTGAAGAAAAACATATCAGCCCGGAAGAATGCGCGAAATTGACGACCGCCAACGCCGCCGCGTTTTTCAACATAGTACTGCCATGATGAAATCGTTCAAAGAGCTCAAAATCGAACACTTTCTTTATCCGGCCGGAAAACCCTCGCCGAATAAGGAGGGCGTTATATTTTTATTCACCCGCGACCGGGAACTGCTGGTGCATATTGACGCCACTGATCACTTTGTACCTTTATGTTCAAGCATCGGTATACCCGCAACGGAACAGTTGTTCTTCGGTGAACTGCCGGAATTCAACTGCTTCACCGCGTATGCCGATGACGTCCCGCCCGCGAATACCCTGCGCCGCCTTCAGATACGCGACGCTCTAGCCTTATCTGGACAGGAACTCTACACCTTGCTGGCGCGAGCTCATAAGCTTTGTCACTGGAATCACCGCAACCGTTTTTGCGGCGCCTGCGGAACTCCTACACAAATACTCGACACGGAAACCGCCAGAAAATGCGCAAACTGCGGGGAAATATACTATCCGGTCATTGCCCCCGCCGTCATCACAGCCATAACTCGCGGCGAACAAATACTTCTGGCGGCGAACCGTAGTTTCCGCCCCGGTCTTTACAGCATCATAGCCGGATTCGTAGAAGCCGGAGAAAGTCTTGAAGACGCGGTGCAACGGGAAATACGTGAAGAAGTCGGAATTAAAGTGAAAAACATTCGCTACTTCGACAGTCAGTCCTGGCCCTTCCCCAACTCTCTGATGATCGGCTTCACCGCTGAATACGCCGAAGGAGAAATAACTCCGGACGGAACGGAAATCATCGACGCCCAATGGTTCTCCCCTGATCAATTGCCGGAATTACCCTCCAACGTATCCATATCACGCCGCATTATTGATACAGTAATCCAAAAACTGCGCACATCCGGAGATCGATAAAAACATTTTCAATATTATATTCACCTCTAATTAAAAAACTTCATAAGGAGAAACCGGAAAATGATCAGAACGAAAACCCTGTTAACTCTTTCTCTCTGCGCCCTGCTGGGTTCTACTGCGATACTCGCAAAAGACCAGAAAGAGGATAAAAAAAATAAAAAAGAAGAAAAAGATGTATATCTTTCATTCAATAAAAAAATAAAAGACCTCGGCAAGACCATAATGGAAATACAAAAGAAAAAAGAAGAACAATTCAAAAAAGACGAAGCAAGAATATTCAAACGCATTGAATCCGTCAAGAAACAAATAGAAAAGGCCGGCAAGAACCCTAAAAGAGTAGAAGCTCTGAATAAAGATCTCACCGAACTTGAAGAATCCCACCGCTTTATGCGCCGTTGCGCGGCGTTGCCGGATTTAAAACTCCAAGAAGCCCTCTCTGCGGAAACTGATACTAAAGAATAAAAATGCTCTGATTAATCCGATCAATCATTCTATAGGAACAATAATATCCTGCATTGATGATTGCATCGGATTTTCCGCAGGACGCTCTATCATCTTTATATGCTTCCATTTGCCGGATCTGAAACGCATATATATCAATCCGGCTTCACACGCCAGATAACATGTCAGAAACACCCAGACATGAATCACCGACAACTTAAGCAAAACAATGCTTATAACAACACCCGGGACCATCACTCCCCAGGCGCAACCGATACAGATATACATCACCATACGGGTATCTCCCGCGCCACGCAACGCCCCCATGAACACAAATTTTGTAGCGTCAAAAAAGTTGAATATCGCCGCGCATATAAGAATAAGCTGTCCTAAACGCACCACCTCCGAAAAATCAATACCACTCTCGTTCACCGGAGCAAAATGCCCGATCAACCACTCAGGAAAACATATAAAGACTGCTCCCGCTAAAATCATATACAATGACGCCATGACCCAGGATCTATAGGCAATGAATTGCGCCACTTCGCGCTTGCCGCGCCCGATATACTGTCCAACCACAATAGAAGTAGCGTCGGAAAGCCCCAGCAGCGGCAAAAAGCTGAGCATGTTTATAGACAACGCCACCGTAGTAACCGCCATCGCCTCACGGTCTATCCGACCAATAAGAAAAGTAGTTACCGTAAACGCGCCCACATCCAGAAACACCTGTGCCCCGGAAGGACTACCGAAACTCAACAGTTTCTTTATATAACTGAAATCAAAACTACGATACCTGCGGGTCGGATATTTTTTCTGATTCATACAGATAAACCATACAAAAATAATCACGCATGAAACCAGATTGGCTATGGAAGTGGCGATTCCCGCTCCGGTTATTCCCCAAGCGGGAAAACCTAATTTGCCGAAAATCAACAAATAATCAAGCAGAATATTCAAGCCGCAGGAGAACATATTCACCAAAGCAATATTCCAAGTCTTCCCCTGCCCTGAGAAATAAGCGCTGAAAGCCGCCCCCAAGCATACAAACGCTCCGCCGGGAATCAATGCAATATAATATAAACGCTCACGTCGCAATATCTCAGGCTCGTGCATGCTGTTGTCGATCACCGCCAGACCAATCCAGGGAACGATGAAAATAATTATGAACGCCGAAAACAACGCGAAGTAAAATCCATTCCACACCGAACGTACACACGCTTTCTTATCATTGTTACCGTAATGCTGCGATACCAACGCCGAAGTGAAATTAACCGTTACCATGAAAAACGCGAACAAAGTGAAAGTAAGTATCCCGGCGGGTAGCGCCGCGGAAACATCCTCAGTCGAATTCATAGCCAGAAATTTACGGTCACAGAACTGCATGACCGTATGACTGGCGCTCATTATTATCAAAGGATATGCGATGCGCCATATTTCCCTGTAACCGCCTTCACGAGCTCTTCCCGGTACGATCGCGTTGAATATACTGCCTAAAGCCATAATGCTGTCTCCAGAAAAAAAGATCAAATCTAAGCCAGTGAATAAGCACAATGAGGATAGCCCGGAAACTGAAAAAAGGGCAAAAAAATGGAGCCAGCTGTCGGAATCGAACCGACGACCTGCTGATTACAAGTCAAACTGTTTTGAGCTTGATTAGTGCAATTATGTACCACTTTGTACCGCTTTGCGCTTACTTACATAGCCATATTATACGATATTAATACATATTACTTCTTTAATGAACGGAGCTTTGAAGACATGTCCTGTAATGCCTCGTTCATTGCCGCCTGCATCAAATACGGATACTGCAACACATCGTGTCCGCGATGATAATATAACCCCTGCACCGTCTTCGCCCGGCGCTGAAAAACATATTCCCATAGCAACTTCTTGCTGGTCTTGTCATGCAACTCAAATTTCACATCCAAGGTATTCCAGGATGAACCCACCGGCAAGCCAATCAGCCATAGATACGGACACGCTATGCTGATCCCATAGGAATATATCGTGCCTTCGTAATTGGTTGAATACACCCTGCCCGTGAAAATGTAGTCCGCCGTGTCTTTCTCGCCGCCAAAGGTGAAATAGGCGTCCTCAAACAGATTTGAACGCCGCAGGCTTAACGCCGCCGCTTTCGCCAGGTCTTCACTGGCATTGAAATCAAACGAATGAATCGAGACAAACAATCGCGCCGCATCAGGTCGGTCGTAATCCACCCAGCCCCAAGGCATCAGGGGAAGCGCATATAATGCCATCGTTCCCGATGTATTGCTGTCGTTGCGGTAATCGTCAAAGGGCAGTACCGCCACTTTCTTATTGATCGCCGCGCTCTCCTGGAAACGGATCAAATCCGCCATACGTCCCGGATATACAAATTTAGCCGTGGTTCCACAGCCGGTCAGCAGAGTAACCAGCAACGTCAAGCTTAAAACTGAAAATGTTTTCATGATATCGGTGTCCTTGTTGTAGCTAATGATTTTTAAAATAATAGGTTATAAAAAGTTTTAACCTGTTCGTCAACACTGACGTCTCCAGGAGATATGGGCACAGTCAAATAAAGATCATTTATTCCCCTGGTACGACTAAGAGCCACATATGCCATTCCAGAGCTGAAAGTTCCTTGCGGGTTATAAGCCACCTGCTCCAATGTCATACCCTGTATTTTGTGGATGGTAAACGCCCATGCCAAAGCGAACGGAAGTTGGTGATAAGAACCGATTTTTTCCAATATCCTGTTTTCGTTATAACCAAACTCTTCCCATTCATGATATTTTACACAATACCTTTTCCCGGTGCTTTGTACTGTTACTTCCACCTCAAACCCATCAATGATTCTATCAATGGTTGCAAGCGTTCCGTTCACCCATTCCAATAAAGGGTGATTTTTCAAGAACATGACCCGCGCCCCCGGCTTTAAGCATAAACGTTCAGGAGCTGGTAAATCATTTTCCCGACAATAGTTAAACGAACCAAATTTTCTTGCCTCGAACACTACTTCATCCCCAGGTATTTTTTCAAGTTCTTTTCTATTCATTTCTTCAACCGGCTTACGGAACGGGAACACCCACAGTGCCTCTTTAGGCACCATTACATGCCGTTGATTGAAATAGGACAGACATTGCTCGACATTCCGGTTTTCACGCAAATCATTTAAGTGTCTGATATAGTCATGGTCTTCCGTATTCTGACGAAATACTTTGGTAAATTCAACAGAGGAGATGCTTACTTCCTGCATACAAAACGCATCGAAGAAAAAATGCCCCCGCCAACTTTCCCACAACTTACGATAGCCGTTTTTATAGTCAAATGCTTCTTTTGCCGCCGTGTCCACTATAGGCGGCAATTGAAACAGGTCTCCTACTGCAACAATCTGAACCCCGCCAAAAGGCTTATTCCTGTCTTTGACTTTTCTCAAGGTATGATCAATCAAATCCAACAGGTCAGCTCTTACCATGGATATTTCGTCTATTATCAAGCAGGAAAGCATTCCCAAATCACTCCGGGTTTCAACTCTCTTCGGTATCACTTGTTCAGTAGCATATGGCGCAGGGGGAAATTTAAAGTAGGAATGAATGGTT
>JAFGXT010000121.1 GCA_016936495.1 Victivallales bacterium | reverse complement strand
TTTGGTTTCATCAACATTTTCAGCAGGAGTGACATCCATAGGAAAAGTTTCAGTATCAGCATCATCATCTGCTAATGCGTATTTAACTTCGCAAATATTGGATACGCCATCACCACTATATGGTGTTGCTGTAATCATATTGATTTGATTGTCTTTGCGAAGCCAAAAGGGGTATTTACCTTTCAAATCTGCATCATTATTTATTAATGCGCATTGAATGTCATATGTAAGCAAATCAAGGGCAACCCGCGCATTACTGTATAAGCTGTCTTTTGCTGTGGATCTAGCCCATATTTTCTGTGATGAATTAAACAGAGTTAGCAAACTAAGCATAATAAGCGAAAAAACACCCATTGAAACCAGAAGTTCCACAAGTGTAAAATATGACCTATGTATTGAATTGTTTTTCATGGAGTCTGAACCGTCATGTAAAAAAGTTTTTTCTCTCTTGCGTCATAGGGCTTGCTTGCCGGCCAGCTTGCTTCTATATTGATACCATATATCTTTGGCGCTGGAGCTGGCAACGCTGAGCCTTTTCCCCATGGGTCAGGCCAGTTAAAATCAGTTGTAGGAGCTTGGGGAATTGCTACATCTGATTTCCATATACGGAAAACCGCTGAAAAATCAACAACATCAGTTCCATTTATTGTTGTAGTCTGGACTATCCCATAAACTCCTTTGCTTGGTTCTATTTCGTATATACTGTCAAAGCCATTGACTTTTGGATTGCCAATCCAAGTTGGCAATAGTTCAGTAACTTTTTCATGATCATTGCCTGTGGCTGTCAAATTTGGGGCTTCGTATGGCAAACTTGTAAGAGCACTCGAATTTAAGCTGGCTTGAACCTTTACAAAGTGTAAAAATTCAGCTGCTGCATTGGCACAATAGTTGTTGGCTATTGCACTGGCATTGGCGTTGATTCCTACAGGGAACAATGCCATTACACCACTGATGCCAATGCCTATAATGGCTATCGCCAAGGTAACTTCAACCATATTGAAGAAATTTCTATTGTTGTTTCTATTGCACTTCATATGAACCTGTAAATTTAAAGATTTCATAATCCAGTTTGTTATCTGTACTTAGGTTAGGTTCCAAAGGAGGCGCATTGGCAGATGTCTGTTGATATACCGCTTCTAACGCTCTAATTATGATTGAGTCTCCACCAGAATATTCAATACTTCCGTAAGGGTTGAATATTACTGCTTTTATGTCAAATTCTACAGTTGTTGAAGGATTGCTCTTGTCTGGAATCTGAACCTTTTTCACCAATGGAGGGGCAGGAGGTGTTGGAGGAGATGAACTATGTCCTGTCGTTATATAGGCGGATGTCGTCTCTGGAAATATAATCCATTCATTGCCAGGAACCCAGCTTTTAAATTCATATGTAGTTGGACTTGCTGATGAGTCTTTAGTTACATAACACATGCGTATCATTCTGAATGGTTGCTTATATGTCTTGAAATTAACCCAATCACTTGATTCATCGTCCGGGAATAAAACAGCAACATAATTTCTGGAGGTTATAGCTTTTGAACGTGCAAGCGTCAATGACGAACCTATATTACGTGCTACTGCATCTACTGCATTACCTTTGAAGATTTTTTGGTATGCAGGCAGTGAAATACCCAAGAGTATTCCGACGATTGCCAGAGTAACCAGGATTTCAACAAGCGTATAATTTTTACAAGCTCTGTTCATATTCCAGTATTATTTATCCCAAGTGTTGATGTCGTCAGTTTTGAAATTGTGTTTTTTCCCATCTTTTGTTACTTCATAAGATTTAGCGCCACCGTTGGCATTATTAAGACCCCAGTCTTCATTTTTGTTTGGACCCCAAGAATAAATAAAGACACTGCCGTTAAGAACATGTTTGTTACTGTCAGACGAAGGCTTATGGGCTGAATTCCAACGGTCGCCATTTCCAGAATTGTCAATGTCTTTTATTTCTACCTTTCCATCATAGTCATGATCCATCCAGATAACATATTCCTGTCCCCAGGGGTCAAGCCATGGTCCACCAGTAGGTCTTGGGTCAAGAAATTTTATCTTACGGGTATTGGGAGAGTTAGGGTCAATTCCCGCCGTTGCGTCACACTCCGATTGGGTGAGCCATTCCATGAGTCTGTTGTAGCCGACGTTGCCACCTAATACTCTGCCTATTGGGGTACCAGTTGTGTCTACAATGTCACCTGCTGGAACTGCTCCCGTAGTATCTTTGAGTGGGAGAACGCCGTATGTGGATTCAAATGCGAGTATGGCGGTTTTGATGGCGTTCATTTCAGCTTTGGCTTGTGTCATTCGGGCTTTTTCGCGCATGCCGCCGACGGTGGGTATGATAAGTCCGGCGAGGATGGCGATGATGGCGATGACCACCAGGAGTTCGACAAGTGAAAAGTGCTGTTTTTTCATATCCGTTTTCTTCCCTTTGCTTTAAAATTTATACCCGCCGCCCCAGATGAATGAATAAAGCATACATCGACATCATGGTTAAAGCTCAAAAACCTATATACATTGCACATTTTTCCAATATACAATTATACACTGTAAACGCGTATATTGCAAGTATCCGGCTGGATGGTCTTGCGCTTGCCGCTAGAAATTCGCCAGATCGTCGCTGGTTTTCGGGTTGACGGCTTTGATGACTGCGTCGGTAACATCGCCGCCCAAAGTCCAATCGTCATTCCAAAGTTTCTTGTCAGTAACCAGTCCGTCGGCTCCGGCTGAAATGATGTCAAAAGTGCTGGTATTGACTAATCCAGGGCATCTGTAATAAAGCGGACGTTGCCAGGCGTCGATGACCACTAATGCACCGCCGATTGTTTTAGTGTGTCCGTTTTTAAAGCTCTCGTAGTCGATGACTCGGCAAAATTCATGCATTGCTGGATTGGTGGTTTCTGTTGCGGCTATGGCGGTCGAGCCATCGGGAATAATAAAGTGATTATTGGTCATGCTTTGGATGTAGTATCCGTGCTTGGATTTAGCGGTTTCGAGGGCGATTTCGATTTTTTTGATAAGAGCTTCAGTCTTGGAGCGTTTGGCGGCGCCCATAGCCAGACTGTAAACGCCTAATCCCATGCCCATAAGGACAGCCAGAATCGCCATGACCACCAGGATTTCCACAAGAGTGAAATTCCTGCGAAAAGTTCTCTCTCTATTAACCATCGAAAACTCCCATAAATTCTTTTTTCGGCTGCGCCGACCAGCTGGGGCGTTAGCCCCATTAAAGCCCCCGTTGAAACGGGCGCTGAACCCTGTCCGGCAAGGTGCCGGTGCCATGTACTTATGTTAAGGATTTTTTCCAGTCGGTAAACCGACTTAAAAAATTCTTAACATGGTTGCCGTCAATATTGCTACGTAATAAATAATGCATTTTCCGTAACAAGTACCTCAAACTCCAGGTTACTATAATAGTCTCTACACAAAAAACAAAGTACATATTACAAAAAACTTAAATAAACCGGGATTTCGGCTGCGCCGACCAGCATTGACTTCGTCGACCAGCTGGAGCGTTAGCTCCATTACCACCCCCGTTGACCCGGGCGCTGGACCGCGTCCGGTAAGGTGCCGGTGCCATGTACTTTTCAATATTGCGCAGCAATATTGACGGTAAACCTGTCAATGATTTGTTCAAGTCGGTTCTACCGACTGGAGCAAATCATTGACATTATTACGTGCCACCGGTGGCTCACCGGACGACTGTCGGGCGGAACCGACTAGCCCCGCGGCGATGAGCGTTCCCCGGTTAAGGCGTGATAGAGTTTTTTGAGGTGTTTTTCGCGTTGTATGGAATGTTGTATGCGGGTGTTTATTTTATTGGACAATTGTTTCATTTCCATTTTTATGTGATCGGGGGTGATATTGGGGGAGTTTGCGATTTTAAAGCGTGTTTCTTGAAAGCTGCGCATGATATAGGGAGTGGAGGCGAAATAGCAGGGGGTGTCATTTCGTGCGAAGCGGGCGGATTTAAGGGCGATGTGATTAATTTCATGTTCATCGGGGAAGAGAGGATTGTTTATGAATTCTTGAGAGCAAAAAGTTTTATTGCCGGATACGCCGACCGGATTTTGTCGCAGGCTGGAGGCATAAGTCTGACTGGATAAAAAGGAAATAAATTCTTTGCCGGCTGTTTTGTGTTTTGATCCGGCGTTTATGCCGATGGAATCGACGGAAAAGTTAACAAAGCGTTGTCCGTCTTTGAAGCGCGGGATTAGGCACGCGCCGATGCGCAAAGGTTCGGGGCCCGGAAAGTCTTTATCGGGATGTTCTTTGAGCCATGCTTCTTTGCGGCGTTGCTGAAGGAATATTGTTTTTCTGAGCACGGTCATGATCTTGCGCGACGCCCAGAGCATGCCCAGTCTGCCATTAGTAAAGAGTTCGACCCGGAATGGTTGTTCATCCATGCCGGATTGCGCCTGAACTGGTTCAGTTTGCGACTGATGTATGAGTTGGTGATAAAAGGTCATGGCGTTGGCGACCGCTTGCGAATCGAGCATGCAACGGGTGCCGGAATGGTTGAACATCTCGCCACCATGTTGCCATATGAGAACAAAGGGATTTACTCCGATAGCGCCGAATATTTCCGGGGAACGGGAATTTTCATGTCGTAAAGTC
>JAFGXT010000120.1 GCA_016936495.1 Victivallales bacterium | reverse complement strand
GAACCGCTGAAATCGAATCGTCTGGCTGATTTTTCAGCCATAAATTTAAACAAGAACGGAATCCGGAAAATGTTTCACGGATTCAGGGGAATCTTAACAGTTCACTTTAGGAATTAACGAACTAAACAAACAATTAATGGAGCATATTAATGGAAAATAATATAAATAATTCTACTTCTTGTAATAGAATAACAATATCAGGCGTTATATTTGCAAAAAAAAAGATGATCTTAGGTTTGTTTTTGCTATGGAGCTTATCCTTGAAGGCAGGAACAGAGCTAATTAGTCCGCCTCCCCCTTTTGTTCAATCGAAAGAATCAGAAAAGATTATCAAAAATGCGAAAATAACCTTTAATAGAGGAGAATTCTGTTCAGGACAGCATGTGATGCGTTTTTCCGAGTCGCAAACTCCATTTTTAAGCTGGAAAGAAAAAAAGCAAGTTGATTTTTATTTTTGGGTTAAGTCTGGCACTAAATGGATAGGGGAATTTAAAAAGTTTGAAACAGAAATGATTCCTGAATCAAAAACAATAATTGGTAAGTCCATTTTCCCCGTTGATATAGAGGATAAGAATAGTTCCAATGGGAGCTATATTCAGAAAGCACGACTTATAAATGGCAACCGTATTGAGATGGAATTTTCTTATAAGTGTCCTATTGAATTTGCAGAGAAATTTAAAAAATTTATTCCTACATTGTTTATCCCCCGCTCTATGGCAGCGGGACGAATAATGAAAGTGGATGGGGAAGAAGTAACATTACCCATAGAAAAAGAATGGGATTCTGGTTTAAATGAAAACCACAGAGCACTCGTTGGAAGTTGGTCTAAAGTCAAAAAGTTGGAATTTGCTCCGGAGCGTTCTGAAGGATTCACACTAGAGTTCTCAGAGCCGTTATCAATACGTATGGCTAGAGATAATAATCAGAAGCAGAATCAGCTTTGGATTTATCTCGGTTCCTTTAGGCAACCTGAAGGAACATTAAAAATGTCCATGAGTTTAAATGAAAGTGGTGATGACGAGACAAAGAATGACAGCATTGCTGCTGGAATAAACTTCACACAATGTGATAATCTTAATGTTCCTGTCTATAAAAATTCTGCAAACCTTTTAATGAATCCATCTTTTAATTCCGGTTTTAGATATTACAAAAATGGAGAATATAGTGGACCACGTTTCATAAATAAGGATAAAACGATAGTTGATTGTGATGCTCCTTTTGGAACCCGGGCGATGTTGTTGTCTGAAGGAAAATCCCTTGAAACTGACGGGATAAAAAGTTTTGGTATTCCAATATACGCAGATACTCCTTATGTGTTAAGTTTTTATGCTAAACCATTGGAGAACAAAGCATCAATTGTTGATGTACGATTAATTTCTTATGATAGAAAAGACAATGGCACTAGTTTTAAATCATTCAGAATAGTTCCAAATAAATGGACAAGATGTATTCTTCCTTTTTCTCATTCTAAAAGACAAGTATGGTTTAGTGTAAGACAGAAAAATAAAGATGATAATATTCTTGTGGGAGGCTTTCAATTAGAAAAAGGGGGGGAAGTTACTGAATATTGTGGAAATCCGTTTGGTATGGAAATAATGACCGACAGTCCAGATGGTATGGTTTGCGATGCGGAGAAGCCAATTAATGCCAAATTGATTGTACGTGGTCCGGCAGGAGCGAAAGGTAGAGTAGAGGTTCAGGGAATGGACTTCTATTATCGAAAATTTTACAATAAAGATTTTGTGTTCAATTTGGGGGGAAATGGACAGGATGAGATCGCGTTACCGCTTAATTCCATAATACCACTTGGTCCCTCGGTGATCAGTGCAAAATTAAAACCGGAAAGGGGCAAAGGGTATATAGACTATTTTCGCTTAACTAGAATGAAATATGTCGGTAATAAATTTAAAAACAATCGAATACATACCACAGGTGAATATGCGTTTACCGGACTAAAAGTTCCAAATAGCGAGTTGGATTTCTATAGAAAATGCGGGTTTAGTAAAGCACTATATTTAAGACCGATTAAGGATCCCGACAGACAATATTTCGAGCTTTTCAATAAATATGGGATTGACCTTATTTCGGTTGGTGCATATGAGTTTTTTTTAAAGCAAAATCGAAACAGGTATGATTTTTCTAAAAGAATTGACTACTCTTTAGATCTTAATTTTATTAAAGCAACGCCTGAGTTTCAGATACAAACAGAACAGGCCTACTGTTCATTGGCTAAGCAATTCCCTTTTAGCCAGAGCTGGATAGTCGGAAAGTCAGAGCCTGATAGCTTAAGATCTATACAAGAAGAGAAGTATGATGAATTTGCCAAATTTCAGATAGCAACAGCACGAGGGATTAAGCGAGGAAATCCAGAGGCGAAAATTATTTCAGGCGGCTCCTGCAACATGGCTCCAAGAGGACGAGAAATGACGTTGAATATTCTCGCTGCATGCAAAAAACTAGCTCCAGACCTTAAATTCGATGGAGTAGAAATACATACATATCGACCGTTTCCGGAACAACCAGACACAGAGGATGATTTAGTTGCCTTTTTTAAAGGGCTCAAGAAACTTGGATATGGGGATGATTTCCCGGTATATTTAAATGAAGGAGCGTATTTTTATCCTTTGAATGTTCCTGTATGGATGGGTATTGCTCCGTGGTCCAGTACAACTAGCTCTAAAGATAAATATTCAAATCAGAATTATCCCAGTTATGATATGGGATGGGCCGCGCGCTTGAGTCCGGCAATGACAATGCGTTATTGGCTTGTATGCTATAAATATGCCAATCGAATAAAATCAGCAACTCCATGGGGACCTATGTTTTTAGACTGTAGAACTCCTCATGCTATAATGCCCATGTCCAGTGCTTTGGCCGAGATATTGGGCAACGCAATCTTTAAATACGATATCCGTTTTGCGCCAAGAGCCAGGGCCTATGTTTTTGAAGATGAAAAGAAATGCCCCGTAGCCGCAGTGTGGTATTTCTCTGAAGATGTGGAACGAGGAAGAGAAATACCCCCACGAATGATTGCTAGTTTTAAAAATACTCCTGAATTTTTGGATATGTTTGGGAATATATGCGAGACTCCAATAAAAAACGGCAAGTATAATCTTCCATTATCAAATTTTCCTTTCTTTATTCGTGGAAAAGCTGGAGAAATGGATGAAATTTGCCAAGGGCTCAGAGAGGCAAAACTTGGAGGAGCAAACTATATTCCTTTCAATATGATACTAAAACCAGTAGAAAAAAACAAGGCGGTTATCAACATATCTAATCTTTTGAGTGAACCGTTTAAAGGAACGCTTTCAATAAACAGAGAAAAAGCCGTGAAGCTTGATTTGGCTCCTCGTGGTAACTCTAAACTACCTTTTGATAAAAAAGGGTTGATTCCGGATAATAAGATTGGAAATATATCACTTCCAATTATTATAACTCCTGAAGATAGCAACACTATAGAAAAAGACTTGACGATGCAAGCCTTTGCAGCAAACTATGTTGAAGCAGGCAAAATTAGGATTGACGCTCAAGATAGTGATTGGAATGATATTCCTTCTATTACCATGACTAATTACCTTCCAGCATCACCCAAATATCCGCTGGACAAAAAGGAAGCTGCAAAAACGTTCAGTGCATCATACAAAGTGGCATGGAATTACAAGGCTGTATATATGCTCATTAATATAAATGACTCTGATTTTGCGGTGGATCACCGTAAAGCTGATCCTGCAACTTGGTGGGCTAAAAGTAGTGTTCAATTTTTCTGGGACATTATGGGAGATGCTAGAGAGAAGGAGGCTAACAATGTTCTTGGATATGATGAAAATGATTATAGTTATGAACTGCTCCCAAATGAAAGTGGAAAATCAGCTGTGGTATATAGACGCGTAGCCCCTGATACTCAGCTCACAGGAGGAGTTCACGACTGTTTATTACCTGGAGTTTTAGAACCAGGGGTAAAGGTGGCTTTCCGCAATAATGGGGGGAAACAGATTTATGAGGTTAAGTTTCCGGCTCGTTACGTTCAACCTTTGCAACTTATTCGTGGGGTATCATCTGCACTTGGAATATTTATATTTGATCATACTGGGAAAATTATTATAACAAATGGACCCGAAGGTAAAAGTTTCTACAAGAACCCACATAATTGCCCTTATATGTTATTTAGTGATGAAAGGATAAAATAAGATAAAGTATGTTTTGATATAGCTTACGGAAAAATTGTTTTCAAAAGTTGCTATTGATAAAAACGAAAAATATAGATCTAGTTGTTGATGAGAATAAGTTTATTGATCAAAACACAAAAAATAAATTGAGAAATAACATGGATTGCACTTTATACATTTCACCGGATGGTGACAATAAATTAGATGGTCTTTCAGCAAAGAAAGAAAACAGCCTTACTGGGCCTTTTGCGACATTGGAACGTGCTAGGAATGAAATAAGAGCTTTGAAGAACATTCATTCCGAAGCTACATTTGAATAATGATCACTGCGGAAAAAAATTCGTTAAAGGTTCGTTTGCGACAAAACCATTTGACCAGCTTTTCTATTGATCTTCCGTTTCTCATGTGAAGTTTTTCCTCGTGTTTTTGGGTTGATTGCATGGAGGGAAACTTCACATTTATATACCCAAAATCCAGAAAAACCAAGGGGGAAAATTTTTAAACTTCTCCAACCTCAAAAAATAACATGTTTGAGCTCAATCGAACATTAATATAAATAGTAACAATTTGACAAAACCGGATAACATAGAAGGAAATATTTTATGAATACATTATTCAGGTTGGAGTTTCCGCTTTGGCGGACACATTTGGGTATGCTTATGGGCAATGGGAACATGGGGGTGTTGGTTTGGGGCGAAGGCACGCGGGTGTGTCTCACGGTCAACCGTGGCGATTATTGGGATCACCGTCAGGGTGAACGGGTATTGCCGGGGCAGAGTTACCGGGAGCTGGTCGAGGCTTTCGACCCTTATGATGTCGAGCCGGTCAACACACGGTTTGTGCGCGAGGAGCGTGTATTGGACAAGCCGGGTCTGTGGTGGCCGTCGAGCCGTTTGCCGGTTGGTCGTATTGAGCTGGAGCTTTCAACGGCTGTCGAATATGTGGAACTGGATTACGCGAGCGGGTGTGTGAGCGTGAAAGCCGGGGAAGCGTGTTTGCGTCTGATATTGGCGCGTCATTGTCAACAGTTGCTTATAGAAGATAAAAACGGTCTGATCGCGGGAATTGTCCCGCGTCCGGCATGGGAATGGATTGGAGAATCAATGAAGCAAGTGGGCTTTAGTCCACCTGAACTATGGGAAGAAGCT
>JAFGXT010000119.1 GCA_016936495.1 Victivallales bacterium | reverse complement strand
TCATTTCATCACGAAAAGTGGCATGGTTCCTCCAAGCTTTCGCAGTGACGCCCCCCTGACGGCGGGACCGGGAAGCGGTATCGAGTGGGATGGACAGGGAGAATATATATCTCTGGTTATGGAATTTTACCGGTTCACAAAGGATAAAGCATTCCTTGAAGCCTATTTTGATAAAATAGAAGCCTCAATGCGTTTTCTTGAAGAACTGAGAAACAGAACTCTTGTTCCATCGTATTGCACTGGAATTCCAGAACGTGAAAGATTTATCGGAATTTTACCTAAATCATTCAGTCATGAGGGATATTACCCGGAGATGCATAGCTACTGGGATGACTTTTGGGCCTTGAAAGGCTGGAGCGATGGAGCCGAGGCGGCACGTATCCTTGATCGAAAAGATATTGAGCAATGGGCAGTCAGCCAGCATCGGCTGCTGTTGGATTCATTATCCGCATCCATAAAACGAACGATTGACGAGAAAAAAATTGATTACATTCCTGGTTGTGCCGAAAAAGGAGATTTTGATCCGACTTCCACTTCTATCGTATTCTTTCAGTGCCAATCCGGGTTGAACGCTTTGCCTCGAAAGCAACTTCTGGCAATGTATGAACGGTATTATAATGAATTAAAAAAACGAAATGAGCCAGGATGGAACGCCGGATATTCTCCCTATGAATCAAGAAATATCATAGCATTTATTGAACTGAAACAATATTACAGAGCCTGGTTTCTTCTAGATTTTCTTATGAAAAGTCGACGTCCCGCAGAATGGAACCACTGGGCGGAAGTTGTACTGAGCAACAAGCGAACAGGATGCTATATCGGTGATATGCCGCATACATGGGCTGGTTCTGGATTTCTGAATGCAGTTGCCCTTATGTTGGTAAAGGAAAAAGACGAAGCATTATATTTGCTTGATGGGGTTCCTTTGTCCTGGCTCAAAGACAAAGGCATAACCCTGAAAAACAGACAGACATATTTCGGTACGATTACGCTGAAGACATTTATTTCCAATAGTATTCTATATGTTGACATTAGTGGGGATGCCATGCCTCCGAAAGGTTTCATAATAAACCCACCGGAAAAATGTAGTGAGATTCAGATTAATATAAATGGGAAGCACATTAAAGAGCCTGTAAAATCCGCTTCTTTTATTCAATTTACAGCGAAGCGATAAAGACCAGCGCCGATTTGTTATGTCGAGTCTGCAAAGGAATGAAATTTGCCGATAGACCATTCTGAATGATAGTTCATATTTGAGCAAAATCTATCCATCTACAAACAACCGCCGCAAGGATATCAATGCCTGCGCTGTAAAACCCCGGAACTGACGATCCAAGAGTTTTGCGGATATTTACTGACCCATTATACCATTACGTGTCGGCACAATAATTCCAAGTCTCAATACTTTCTCAATAAGATTGTCGCAGTTAATGGACACCTACTAAAACTATTCCTGCAGTAATTTTACGAGCGTGGTCTTTCATGTTTTAAAATTATTTCAGGTTTATTTCAATTCCGGCAATTTAAGCTCATCAAGAAGCCAAGTCAGATCATAAGATTTTACTCCTTGAACTTTAGCTATTTCTTCAGTACTGCGTATATGGTCTTTCATCAGTTCGATCAAAGCATGGCGCATGGAAGCATTTTCAGCGGCTTCCTTTGGCGTCATATTGTCAATCTTTGGAATCTTCTGGTTAATCAAGTCATGATAATGCCGATCAAAAGTCTGGTTAAACATATGCTGTCGGACTTCCAACGGAATGCCGAAATTTTCCTCATCATCCCAATCCTCGTCATCATCCCAATCATCGTCGTCATCCCAATCCTCGTCGTCATCCAGGAAATACTGTTGCCGCGCCGCCAGTTCATCGACATATTCTTCCGTGTCGCTATCCATCATTTCCTGAGCCACATCTCGAATTACTTCCGTCTGGAATTCAAGCCATTGACCGAATTCCTGTTCCAATCGTTGACGCGCAAAGGCATATTTGCCATCAGAGCGAGCTTCCAATTCCAGTTTGTCATGGAATAGAGATATACTGCCAATGACAAAGATTACATCTTCCCCATCAACCATTGATTCGGAGAGAGTTTCATTAGATGTATCAAAATCGGATGAAGAGCCACGTCTGAGCCAAACGAAGTAACGACATCCCTGTCGTTCTTCCGGGTCATCATCTTCAGCCATGTCTTCACGGGAAAGCAGATTTTCGATGATCCTTCGATAATTTTCACCAATGTCATATCTTGCTTTGCACACGCGGTAATTCGACTTTGCCAGTATTTCCTTCCTGTACTGTTCCGACAACTCGTTGATCCATTCGCAGCATTCGGCATAATTTTTCCGCAAATATTCTTTGGGGGGCAAGCCGATTGCTTCAGCTCTTTCTTCTAATTGGGAGATAAACGCCGTTGCGTTATTGCCATTCAGCATTAAACCTCCGCCTCGACTAAAACGGGTGAAATTTGGATAAATTTCAATGTAAGTGAGCATCCGGGTGAAGCGGGGGTAATTGTATTCGACGAAATCCGGATCCATAATCAGGAATGGGGGGCGCTCCGGTTCAAGCAAATCAATGAATTCAGCAAAATTCTCATCAATGCTCTTTTGGAATTCCACAACTGTAGGCGTCAAAGAACGTTTATATTCGAGCAGCAACTGCTGATCATGATTCAGCGGAGTAAAATTATCATCCCGCCATATTTCAAAGATAGTCCGGCCATCAGCCTGGATCTCATGGTAGAGTTTCTCCCGGCAGAAATAATATATCTTGCCATCGTCATCCATCTTCATCATATTAGAAAACGCCTCGGATTCCAATTTATATTGCGACTTTGAATAAAAGTCCATCAGATACCGCATGATATAATTGGCGGAATCCGCGTCCAATTTGCGGAATGCAAGTATGGCATTGACGCCGAAAGTGTTGTGTTCGCAATCCGCAGTACATTTTATTTCCGTCATGCGCTTGGTCGCGCAACAAATGGAACAGATTTCATTCTTCTGGGCCGGACAGTAACGTCGCGCTTTGCTTCCACATATATTGCATTTTTTTGCCATTATCTTATCTCCTTCTTCCAAAAATTATTTCCCGATTTGGGTAATATTCAGGCATAAGTCGTTATTTACGGTTCATCAAGTACTATCCGGATTTACTATAAAACCACTGACTTCCGATTACAAATATGATTTTTAACTGTTTGCCGGGACAAATTATCATCAATCGTAACACTATGATAAATGTTTTCTCTATCGTTAAATAAACGGATTTTAAGCCTGCCGTCGATATTTTTCGGAAAAATATTCTAAATAAAGAAAAAACAGCTTGAACTATTGATAAAGCAACATATTTCGTATATAGATTCAATACTCTAAAACTTGTGGATAAAAATATTATGCGTAAGCAATGGATTGCCAGAATTGAAGTGTTAAGCAAGCCGGTATTGTCGGCATTGGCGCAGGGAAAATTACGAAAGATATTACCGGTTGGAGGAGACAAAGAAAGAGCAAATTGCACTCATCTTGAGGCGATGGCGAGAACATTAACCGGCATTGCGCCGTTTCTTGCCTTGCAAGATAACGATCCGGCAAGGATGGCTTTGACGGAAATCGCACAAAAAGCGATCATGTCAGCCATGTCTCCTGATTCGCCGGATTATTTGGGATTTCACGCAGATAAGCACTTGTCTTCTCAGACGCTGGTCGACGCCGCTTTTTTTGCTCATGCGCTGTTGCGTGCGCCGGAACGTCTTTTTGGGGAGCTGCAACCGCAAGTCCAGATGCAAATACTTTCATTTTTGCGTGATACCCGTTGTTTTATACCTCCATGGAACAACTGGCTGCTTTTTACTGGTATGGTGGAGGCGGCGCTTTGGAAGTTTTCAGGAGAATGCGATCTTGTACGCGTGGATTTTATAATGCGCCAGATGGAAGACTGGGCTGTAGGTGATGGTTTTTATTCTGATGGAGAGTGCTTTGCTCTTGATTATTATAATAGTTTTGTGATTCACCCTATGTTCCTGGATATCGTAGAATTATTCAAAGGAGTGTTGCCTGTGGCTGATAAATTATGCTCGAAGGTTCACAATAGAATGATTCGGCTGTGCGAGATACAGGAACGTATAATCGCTCCAGACGGTTCTTTCCCTGCAATAGGGCGTTCCATCACTTACCGTTGTGGCGCCTTTCAGTTACTGGCGCAAATGGCGTTACGCGATGAATTGCCAAAGACGCTTTCCCGTGGCGCAGTGCGCGAAGCGCTTAACGCCGTAATCAAGCGTACCTTGGATACTCCTGAAACGTTTAGTGAAACCGGGTTTTTGAATATTGGATTATGCGGCAATCAGCCGAATCTGGGGGAACATTATATTTCCACCGGCAGTCTGTATCTGGCGACGACCGCGTTTTTACCTCTGGGGTTGCCAGATACTGCTGGATTCTGGACTGATCCCGCAACGTCATGGTCGGCACAGCGGATATGGTCAGGGCAGAATGTCATGCGTGATCATGCATCTGGAGAAAAGTAGAACTGGCATGAAATATTGCGGTCCCGGCGCGACACTGGAAATAAGCAGGGCTGTTTCATTCTCAATGATTTTTCTTTCAAATAAGTGGTATTTCCTATTATATTTCAGCTCGAAGAAACCATGAATAATGAAATTTAGTTAAGCGGAGCTTTTCCTGTATGGTCGGACTAAATAAAAAGTGTTGTCCTTATATTTGTTTATTCTGATGTTCTGCGCTATAATTAATTACCAAAGGAGACTCATTTTGAAACCAGCAAGAATAAAACAGATAACGACAGAAATGGTCATTGCCTGGGGCGTGATAAGTTTTGGAGTCATGATTATTGACGAATTTTTCATGCGCATAGGAGTTTCTTGCCTTTCGACAAATCATGCGGCCCTTTCACCGTCGCTGGCATTATTAAGTCTTATCTGTTTGATCTCATCTCTTCCTGGAGTATTGGCACTAGGGTTAACTGCTCCTGTTTTGCATAAAATTGGGTTTAATGGCGCAATGGCATGTCTGTGGGGTTTTATTCCTCAAATTCTTTGCTATTGGTATGCCGGAAATCTTCTTGGAAGATTTTTTGTCTGGATATACACAAAATTTCATCCTTGCCAAAAGGCAGAGCCTCATGATGAGGCTACTGCCACGGGTGGACAAGATTGAGGAATTTTGAGTCAATGCTCAGGACTTTGCACTTCCTGGTCTAGTGCGGTCTTGGCGGTGTTAAGCAATTTTCCCGTTGTGATAGAATTCATATTCCTTTGCTCTGATAGTCTCGATTATGGATTGATCTGATGTGAGATAATCATATCTATCGCTGAGTTCACGATATATCTGTATGCAGAGTTCCCGCCTGAAATTTTCCAACCAGTCTTCGAACTCAGTATATATTTTATCCAGCACACCAGAAGCAGTCCTGTAGCAGGATGAACTTATCGAACGTGTGTTTTCGTGGCAATAACGATTACTCAGGCACTGGATTTTAAAGGTGGTATAGTCATACAAATAATCGTAAATCCATGTCTCATGCGCTTGGATTTTGCGGTATGTCCAGTTATCCAGTTTTTCCATGTCCTGCTTGAAGGACTTCCACGCCAGTTGGTGTACTGACACCCGTTATCGGTTAACATTTCCTTTGGCACGCCGTATTCTCCGTAGGCAGTACGATAGACCTCCAGCAGGTTCGTTGCTGTTTGGCTGCGATACAGCCCCATTCCCACGATATATCGCGAATAATCAGGAGTAACAAGGAAACCGGACTACTGGATCGCGGTGAATAGATATTTTTGAGCTTAGATAGAATAAAAAACTGGAGCCAATGAGCGGAATTGAACCGCTGACCTATTCATTACGAGTGAATTGCTCTACCGACTGAGCTACATTGGCTTGGGCTTATGGACTATAAAATTGTCTGTTTTTGCCGAAAATCAAGTGGTATATGCGTTTTTTTCTTCGACAATCTGTTTTGAGATCATGATGTGGACATGCCCTTTGGAGATAAAAATATGTCGAAGTCCGCGTTCACTATACTCTTATATAATATTTACGATATTAAACCTTTGGGATAAGTTTGACTTTTTACTTTAAATACCGGATTTTCTGATTATATTATGTAGACGCAAATAATGGATTATTTAAAAATATAAGGTAAAACATCCGTGAAAGAATTTAAAGTTGGAATAATCGGCTTTGGCACCGTCGGCGCTGGAGTCGCCGACAATATTTTGAGAAATGGCGATGTTATCGCCAAGCGCATTGGCATAAAACCGGTATTGGCAGGTATTGCCGATCTGGACATTAAAACAGATCGCGGTGTAAATATCCCTAAGGAACTGCTCACTACCGATGGTTTCGGTTTGATTGATAATGTGGATGTAGTCGTGGAGCTGGTTGGCGGAACTACCATCGCTAAAAAATTTATTCTTGCCGCTCTGGAGAAAGGCAAGCCGGTTGTTACCGCCAACAAGGCGTTGCTGGCTCTGCATGGGGAAGAACTGTTTGCCGCCGCCGAAAAGTCGCGCGCGGATATTTATTATGAAGCCAGTGTAGCTGGTGGTATTCCGATTATCAAGTCATTACGCGAAGGGCTTGTCGGAAATCGTTTCAATCGTATTTACGGGATCATGAATGGTACTTGCAACTATATTCTTACCCGCATGGAGCGTGAGCATGTCGCTTTTGAGCCATTGTTGACTGAAGCTCAGCAATTGGGATACGCCGAAGCCGAACCGTCTTTGGATGTGGACGGTTTTGACACCGCTCATAAAACCGCGATTCTGGCGTCGCTTGCCTACGGACAATGGTTTGGCATGGAACCTGTTTATATTGAAGGCATTCGCAAGATAGAACTGGCGGATATAGATTATGCTGATCAGCTCGGTTACCGTATCAAGCTGTTGGCGATAATCAAGCAGGTGGATGGAGATGTTGAGTTGCGGGTACACCCGACATTTGTCTCTAAGGAATCCATGCTTGGCAGTATAATGGATGTATTCAACGGGGTTATGGTTGATGGGGACACCGTCGGCGAGACCTTGTTCTATGGTCGCGGAGCCGGACGCAACGCTACTGCCAGTGCGGTTGTGGCGGATATTGTGGACGTCGGGCTTAATTTGAAATTTGGTTCTCATCGGCGTGTGCCGGCGTTCCGTATCGGACCGCAGTTCAAGCAGCTAGTACCGATGGACGACATTGTATCCCGTTATTATCTGCGTCTGGAATGCGTTGATCGTCCTGGGGTTATGGCTAAGATCGCGGGTATTCTCGGCGATGCGGGCATAAGTATTTCCAGTTTCATTCAGCATGAAGATGACTGCAATAAGACCGCCCAGATGGTATTGCTGACTCACGCGGCGAAAGAGGGGCTGGTCAAAGCGGCTATAGCCGATATTGAAAAACTTGATATTATGAAAGGCAAGGTAACTTTTTATCGCATAGAAGATGTGTAACTAATTACCTGTTAATATTTTAACAATAAGCACGGATAAAAACAAAACAAGATGCATACAGTTGAGAAGATCGGCGGCACTTCAATGAGCCGTTTTGGCGAAGCGATGAATAATGTCATTATCGGGAAGCGTAATGGCAAAGAACTTTATAACAGGATTTTTGTGGTTTCGGCATACGGCGGCATAACCAACATGTTGCTGGAAGACAAAAAGACCGGCAAGCCCGGGATATATGGTTTATTTGCCAAAGACAGCAAGCGTTGGGAAATGATGCTGGACTCTACTCGCAAGAAGATGATCGAGTTCAATCGTTCATTCAAGAGTATAGGTCTGGATCAGAAGCTTGCCGATGAATTCGTCAATGAGCGTATGGACGGGATCAAAGTGTGTCTTCAGGATCTGATGCGTCTGCGTACTTTCGGTCATTTCAGCCATAATGATTATCTGCCCGCCACGCGTGAATTTCTCAGCGCGGTTGGCGAGGCGCACAGTGCGTTCAATTCCGCTATGATTCTTCAGGCAAACGGGGTGAACGGGGTATTTGTGGATCTTACCGGCTGGAAAGGCACCGATGAGTTCAGTTTTGAGGAAAGGATAAAGGACGCTTTCAAGGATATAGATTTGAATAGTTGTCTGCCGATGGTAACTGGTTACGCAAAGGTCAAAGAAGGCATTATGAACCGTTTTGACCGCGGTTACAGCGAAATAACGTTCAGTAAGCTTGCAGTGGCGACTGGAGCATCTGAAGGTGTTATTCATAAGGAATTTCACTTGAGCACCGGAGATCCTAAGCTTATAGGAGTGGATAAAGTGGAGATCATCGGCAACACCAATTTTGATATTGCCGATCAGCTTTCTGATATGGATATGGAAGCGATTCACGCCAAGGCATCCAAGGAAATGGAGCTGAACAATATTCCGATAAGGGTGAAAAATTGCTTTGATCCGGAGCATCCTGGCACATTGATCAGCTCAAGTTATGTGTCTCCGACGCCGCGGGTGGAAATGATTTGCGGGCGTAAGGATGTGGTGGCGATAGAAGTCTTCGACCCGGAAATGGTAGGAGAATGCGGTTATGACTATCGTTTGTTGCAAAGTTTGTATGAGAACAAAATAAGTTATATAGCCAAGAGTACGAACGCCAATACCATTACGCATTTTGTTTCGGAAAAAGCCAAGACCATCAAAAAATGTCTGAATGATATAAAGAAGAGCATGGCAGGTTCGCAAGTGAGCACGTTGCAGGTGGCGATAGTTTCGGTCATCGGCTCAAATATGCGCATACCGGGGTTTATGGCGGAAGCCGCCAATGTGCTGGCGGAAGTCGGAGTGAATATTCTGGCGGTGGATCAAAGTATGCGTCAGGTAAATATGCAATTCATTATCAATCGTGAGGATTTTGACACTGCGCAAGTGGCATTGCATCGCGCCTTGGTAGAAGAATACAAGTTAAAACATCAGGACTGATTAATTTTGAACTGAAGCCGGAGATAAACATGCTCCGGCTTTATGTTCTCATATGGTAATATTAATAATGCCGCCATGGTGATGGTTATTTTCATCTCCGGCATTTTCTTCTTTTTCATCTTCTTCTGTCTGAGCCGTAGCGTCTTCGTCGTCAAGTACTTTGGAGGAGAGTTCTATTTCTACAGGTTGACCAAAGTCTACCGGTTTTTTCTTTTTTTCTTTTTCCTTTTCTTCATTCCCGCCGCGTCCTTCGCCACCAATAAACACAAATGAGGTACCGCCTCCGCCGGAATCCGCATCTGAGCGGTCGGTAGAGTCGATATGTCTTCTTGAAGGTTCTATGTACAGGTCGCTCATATATATTTTCTCAAAAAGTATACATCTCTGGTAACTACTATATACTTTGTCGGACGGAAACGCAAATAATTTATACTTCCATGAGAGAGCGGAGCTTGAGTAATATCTTCTGATATATTTGAGAGATACGTCCTTCGGATATCTCCATTATCTGCGCGACCTCTTTTACCGACATTTCTTCAAAGTGTCGCAGATACAGGATTTTCTGTTCCCGCTCAGACAGGGCATGAAAGTGTTCCCGGAGTTGCTCTATTGCCATGATCTGATGAGTCACGTGATCTGGGGATGAAGCATTTTCGTCCGGTATAACGTCAAGGTAATTGATGCCTTCCTGAAATTCTTCATTAAGGTTGACGGTTTCACTGCCCATACCGATATAGCGTTCTACTTCATATACGGAAATACTGAGTTCTTCGGCAAGTTCCTCTCCGGTAGGGGGACGGGCATTATCACGTGTCCACCGGTTTATGGCTTCGCAAATATCACGATAGCGGTTTCTCTGGGTGCGGGTAAGCGCGTCCATGCGTCTGAGTTCATCAAGCATGGCGCCTTTGATGCGTTTGTAGGCATAGGTGGAAAACATGGTATTCCGGTCATTGGCAAAGCTATCGAGAGCTTTATGCAATCCGAGCACACCGATACCGACGAGTTCATCCACGGAAATTTTATTCCGCACTGCAATCGGCATTCTTTTTGCGATTTTGATTACCAGCGGCAAGTATATTTCCACCAGACGAATATGAGAAGATTCGCTGGGGGCTTTGCTACGGTAATCCTGCCAGAGGTACATTTCCTCATCAGGCCTGATCGCTTCGACCACATCCATTACATTATTATAACTCATTACAACACCCGCCTCTCATTATTTTTTATTACTTGCCTTTTTCTGAGCCTGAGCCAGGTTCTTTTCCGCCATCATTTTCTGTACCTTGCGTTTCTCTTCCAGGTGTTTGAACAGCACCTGAGCAACCGCTTGAAAGGCTATCATTATGATAACGGAAGACACAAACAGTACACATAAAGCCATGAACGCAGAGTAAAAGAAATCTCCACCCAGCATGATATTGATCGCAAAGCAGATTACAGCCACCAAAGTGGCAAGTACAATGACCAGCCTGCGCATTAAATTTACATACATAATGTTCATTGCTCCTTCGTTCAGCTGTTGCTGATAAACCCTTTCAACAAACTTTCTCCGTCCAGACCGGAATCTTCTGATGCTCCGGCACGGCGCAATAATTTGTTGGCCAGCTGTTTAAATCTTATACTCACCGGGTCTTTACTCCATTCCGCCACAAAGGGCGTGCGTCTTTTCAGCGCGGCATTGACTCTGTCACTGGAAGGGAGAACGCCCATCAGGTCGATTTTTCCCGACAAAAACTTGCTCATGACAGAGTTCAAGGTAGCGGCAACCGCCTCGCCCTGTCCATCGTTGTCAGCCATATTGACCACCAGCCCGAGGCTGTTGCTAAGTCCGTTCTGGTAAATAATCTTAGTAAGCGCATAGACATCCATCAGAGAGGTCGGCTGTGGCGTGGTTACTATCAGGCTGTGCGGAGCCGCCGCCAGAAACGAAGTCACGTTGCTGTCGATGCCCGCCGCGCAATCAAACAGGATGACGTCATATTCCGCCGCCAGTTCAAGCAATTCCTGTATAAACATCTGCATTCTGGCGGCGCCGAGCGAAACCATTTCTTTGGAGCCGGAGCTGGCGGAGATTATATCCACACCATATTTAGTTTTCAGGATAATATCCCTGATGGGTTTTCCCTTGAAGATAGCGTCTTGCATGGTGAATTCAGTTTTCACGCCCAGGACAATATCTGCATTGGCCAGCCCAAGATCAGCATCGACCAGCAAGACTTTGCGTTCTGTCTGCGCCATGGTCACCGCCAGATTCACAGACACAAAAGTCTTGCCTACGCCTCCTTTGCCGCTGGCAATAGACACCGCACATACGGACTTTCGGCCTTTTATCCCAAAAGCCGGCTCCGGAGCCAGTGATTTATTGGCGCTGCGCAAAGAAGCAGCCTGGTCATTTTGATCGGGCATAATCCTGTTTTCCTCCAATCTTAAGAGCTTCATCGGTATTAACCAAAGGCATTACCAGAGAGGCGATCAATCCTGGCGACGCGCTGTGTATATCCTCCGGAACTTTCTGACCATCGGTCAGATAGAGAACCGGAAGCTGGGACATATCCAGCATAGTAGTGATACCGTCGCAACGGCTTGCCTCATCAGTTTTACTGACGATGAGCGCCGATGGGTTTAGCACTCTGTAGCTGCTGAACAGCGCCTGGGCGTCCTCCTGCCTGATGTTGGCGGGAAATACCAGTAAAGTACAGATGCTGCCTTTTAGTCTGCTCAAAGTCTTTTGAATTTTCTTAATCCCTTCGGTATCATACTGACTGCGTCCGGGCGTATCAATAAAAACCACATCTTTATCATGAAAAGCCTCAAGTTGGGCTTCGAGTTCATCCGGGCTGAACGCCACGGCGATTTCCACACCGAGTAGCGCGGAGTATTCACGTAACTGATCGACGGCGGCAACTCTGAACGTATCGGTGGTGATAAGTCCCACATTGAGTTTTTCTGCGAGAACACATTTTGCCGCCAGTTTTGCCAGAGTTGTAGTTTTGCCGACGCCGGTAGGGCCGGCGAAGACATAAACATCGGGCGGAGCCTGAGGCGTACTGCGGAACATTATACCGCCGGCGGTGGGAATCATCGAAGCCAGAGCTTCGTGCCAGTCGTCAGGAGAGGGATTTTCTCCCGGATTTATTTTTTTCACCGCTTCCGCCAGCAAGGGTTGCCATTCGTCATGGATATTACTGAATTCCTTGACTGTCGTTGAGGATTTCATGATAGAAATATGCTCCATGCGTTCATCCACATCGGCAAGTTTTTCATCCAGCATTTTTATCGACTGACGCAGTCCGCGGTATTGTTCTTTCTGAATTTCAAGAAGTTCGGAAAAGGTCTCAGCGCCGGGAATTGTCGCGGAAAGATTCATCTTATCCGCATTCGCGGCGTCGTCAACGGCGGCAATCACTTCAAAAACGGCTTTTTTGCCCAGCGGCAGGATACCGCCTCTTCCTGAGTTTTTTCTGATATTGACGATAACAGCATCTTCACCGAGTTCTTTAGTGATTACGTCTCTGATCTTCTCAAGCGAATTACCTGTATATTTCTTTACCTTCATGCGGCGAACTTCCCTTCATTATTGAATTTTACTAAGCCAAGAATCTTTAACGGCACGTCATCGGTAACTTCCGAATATGACAATACCGGAATATCAGTGAGTTTTCTGTCCAGCATCCTGAAAATATGCAATCTTATCAGGGGCGAGGTCAGAACGACCACGTCATCATCGACCATATCCGCGGCGGCGTTATGCGCCTCAACAATAGCGTCGGTAATCGCCACGGCGCGTTCAGGAGAAAGGCTCATTATGCCGCCGCCATTGCCCTGACTGATAGCGCTCTGAATCTCTTCTTCGATCACCGGATCGATGGTAATGGCGTACAAGGTCATGTCATCACCGATATGGCTGCCGACGATATGTCCTTTAAGAGCCTGGCGCGCGAATTCACAGAGAATGACCGGATCTTTGGTCTGAGCCGCATAGTCGCTCAAAGTCTCAAGGATGGCGGGCAGATCATGTACGGGCACTTTTTCTTCAAGCAGATGTTGAAGTACGCGGTGAACCACGCCCACAGGAAGCAGATTCGGCACCAGTTCCTCGACGACTGCCGGATTATTTTCCTTTATTTTCTCAAGCATATTGCTGACGTCCTGACGGGAGATCAGATCGGAGGCATAATCCTTGATTATCTTAGTTACATGAGTGGCGATGACGCTGGCGGCGTCGACTACGGTAAAGCCCTGACTTTCGGCGCTGTCCACCTTACCGTCAGAAATCCACACGGCGTCAAATCCAAACGCCGGATCTTTACCTTTTATACCATCCAGTCGCACGGTCAAGTTGCCCGGATTTATAGCAAGATGATTATTCGGGTATGCCACGCCGCGTGCCCGTTCCAGGCCGCGTACGGTTATACGGTATTCGTTACTTGCCAGATCCATATTATCCTGAATCGAAATAGGCGGAATAAGGAATCCGAGTTCTTCTTTGATCTGACCACGGATCATTCTTACGCGGTTCACCAGGTCGCCATTGCGATGCGGATCGACCATTGAAATAAGGTTGAAACCAACTTCCAGTGTCATCGGGTGTATTTTCGGCAGGGTGTTGACTTCCGCGTCATGCTTTCTGCGGGCGGCTTCCTCAGGAGTTTCACCCGGGAGAGCCGGATTGTTTTTGCCGCCGGCAAGTTGTTGCCGTCCGCCCGCACCCGCAAGCGCCATTTCCTCTTCTTCGCCTTCGTTGCGACGTTTGATGATTACTCCGCCGATGATTCCGGCGATTGCCATGGTCATGAACGGCAGGAATGGGAAGCCCGGCAGAATCGCGAGCACCATCAGCATCACGGCGCATACAAACATCGGTTGATGCCTTCTGAACATCTGAGAAGCCAGGTGGGAACCGGTACCGCCGCTGTTACTATTGGTCTTAGCCACCAGCATACCTGCGGAAACGGAAATCAGCAATCCGGGTATCTGACTTACTAGCCCATCACCGATAGTGAGGATCGTGTACATCTGCATAGCCTCGGTAACGGATTCGCCGCGCTGGAAAACGCCGATAGCGATACCGCCGAGGATGTTGATCACAGTAATGATAATACCGGCGATGGCGTCCCCGGTAACAAACTTGCTGGCACCGTCCATAGCTCCATAGAATTCAGACGCTTCACTGAGTTCAGCACGTCTTCTGCGAGCTTCGGCTTCATCGATAAGCCCGGCGTTAAGGTCGGAATCGATACTCATCTGTTTACCCGGCATGGCGTCCAAAGAAAAACGGGCGGATACTTCAGCTATACGGCTGGAACCTTTTACGATCACGAAAAAGTTGATTACCACCAGGATGACGAAAACTATGGCGCCGACGATATAATTGTTGCCTACCACAAATTCTCCGAAAGCGGCGATAACCGTTCCGGCGTTGCCCTGGAGCAGGATAAGTTTGGTAGAAGCCACGTTGAGCGCCAGACGAAACAGCGTCAACACCAGCAATATGGTCGGGAATGAAGATATTTCCAGCGGAGATTTCAAGTAGAATATCATCATCAGCATCATCAGACTTATGGAAATATTTACCACCAGCAGCAGTGAAAGCACCATTTGCGGCAGTGGAAAGAGCAGTATGAACAGTACCGCACCAACGAAAAACGCAAAGACTATGTCTGCGTTAAACGGCGTTTTACGTTTTGTCATATCTTTTGTTGTAGCCATGTTTTTTTTCCCTACATTGCTTAAGACCGCGTGTCTCATATTCCGACACTTGATTTATCTTATCTACGGTCTGTTTCAGCCTCAATTTTCATAATTTCAAGCAATCACAAAATACTAAGTTGCAGGTTCCATGCCGAAATACCATCTAACGCCAAACTTATGGGGAAACATCAATATTTTCTGCGGGCTGAGTCATCCGCCATAAGTGCCCGGCTCAGGCGCCTATACAGACGTCCCAGTCTTTATATACCGTTTCAAGACCGCAGGACTGAAGATCGTCTCTGACCACTTCTGGGCTGGACTGGTCGGTAACGGTAAACTGTCCCAGCAGGCTTTTCCTTTCCTCCGCCTTGCAATAGCCGCCGGGCACCACCTGAGAACCGGCGCTGACATGAGTGGCGCAGCACATCGCCATTTTCTTTCTGAACTCATGCGGTTCGCGGGTGGAGATAAAAATATCTGACTCATGGAAAAACAATCTGAACGCAAGCATGATCTGTTCCAGCTCCGCGTCGTTCACCGAAGACGGTGGAGTATATCCTCCGGGAATGGCGGTTATACGCGGAAAAGAAAAATTGATTTTGCTTTTCCAGTAATGCTTTCTCAGCCACAATCCATGAGCGGCAAGCGAGACCATTTCAGTACGCCAGTCGCTCAGTCCCAGCAACGCGCCGATACCTATATTATAAAAGCCAGCTTCCGCACCCCCCGCCACAAATTCAAGCCGTTTATGGTAATCTGACTTAGGGCCTGACGGATGCAGTTTTTTATAAAGCTCATACTCATAAGTTTCCTGATACATGGTCAGTCCATGCACTCCGGCTTCAAACAAACGCCTGTAGGAGGCTGAATCCATGGGGAATATCTCAATGGAAATATATGAAAACATTTTTCGTAGTTCACGGGTCATATCTACCAGAAAATCTACCGAAACCGCTTTGGGATCTTCGCCACTGACGATCAAAATCGAATCCATGCCATAGCTTTTTATAACTTTAGCTTCTTCAATTATCTCCTCCATACTCAAACGCTTGCGGGTGGTGGCGGAATGCGAAGCTTTGAATGCACAGTATACGCAATTGTTGATACAATAACTGGAAATATACAAAGGAGCGTACAATCTGACGGTTTTGCCAAAATGTCTTAACTTGACTTTTGCTGAAAATTCCCGCATCCGGTCAAGCATGCCTGCAGCGGCGGGAGACAGAAAATTAAGAAAATCACTGAATGCAGGCTGTTGCTTGCGCAATGACGCCTCCACCTGTCCGGCGCTCACGCACGGCAGATAGTTAAGTATATCCTTTTCCTTGAGCTTACAATATGGAAACATGAGCTTACTACCTAAATAACATTGTCAAAAATATTCATCGGCGAGCTTGCCGACGCCTTGTCCAGCACCGCCGCCGGTTCTGCAGCTTTGGCCATGAACGCGGCTTTCACCGCCATATCAAAGGCTCTTGCCATAGCGCCAGGATCTCCAGCCGCGGCAATAGCGGTATTCACCAGCACCGCATCAGCCCCCATCTCAATGGCGGCGGCGGCATGCGAAGGCAAACCGATTCCCGCATCAACCACCACCGGCACATTGGATTGCTCGATGATAATTTTTAGCATCGCGGCGGTTTGCAACCCTTGATTGCTGCCGATAGGAGCGCCCAGCGGCATCACCGCACACACTCCGAGGTCTTCAAGCCGCTTGGCAAGTACCGGATCGGCATTGATATATGGCAATACGGTAAAACCCTCTTTTATAAGTATTTTTGCCGCTTCATAGGTCTCCACCGGGTCAGGCAGAAGATAATTGGGGTCGGGGTGTATCTCCAATTTTATGCAATTATGCCCGGCTGCACGCCCGAACCTGGCAATCTTCACCGCCTCCGTCGCATTACGCGCTCCGCTGGTATTGAGCATTATTTTCACTTTAGAACAGTCAATAGCCGAAAGAATGTCATCCTCCGGATTATCAAAAGTTACCCGCCTGAGCGCCACCGTTACGAAATCCGCGCCGGAAGCCGCAATTGCCGCTTTCAACGCCTCTGTCGAAGAAAATTTACCGGTACCGAGAAACAGCCGGTTTTTAATTTCCTGCCCGTCAACTGTAAATTCTTTCATGATATATATCCGCACACTGCTGGTTGATATGATTTATTACAAGCTTTTAAACTAGCAGTATAAGGATAAAAAATCAACTGGTTTTAATACTTAATTGGAACAATAAAACCTCACTCCTGATTGAATTATACGCAAATCAAGCTATTTTATGGTGAAAATCATAAACGATTAATAAAATCACATTACAGAAGGCCATACTTATGGGACTTATGGGACGGGTAAATCTGTTTTTTTCAGACAGCCGCAAGCTGTTGTATCTATCATTGGGTATGGCGGCATTTTTTGTGCTTCTACACCTTCTTTTCTGCATTGACATATATGACGACGTCGCCTCTTGTTACGCCTGGGACGCACGGGAAGTAGGTCGGGGCGAATGGGCAAAAGGCTTCAATCCGGGACTGCCGCCATTGATGACATATAGCGCCGGATTGCTTTGCGCACTGGGCATGGAGGCCTTTACCGCTACCATCATGATTTCCGGCCTCCTCTATATCCTCACGGCTTTCCCGATATACTTTCTGATCCGGGATTTGCTCGGAGAGAAATACGCTGGCTGGGGTGCTTTCGCTTTTGTAATGGCTCCCAAGATTATCCGCTTCAGTTGTTCGGGTATGCCTAACGCCGGCAGAAACTTCTTTATGATAATGGCTCTATACTTGTTGTTCTCTTTCTTTAAAAAAAGAACTCCGCTGAAACTGGTTTTCCTGGGGGCATCCATCGCCGGATTGGCGCTGTCACGCGGCGAAGGCATTGTTTTTCTTCCGGTTTTCGCCCTTGTGTTTGTCATAGTTTATCTCGTGCTCCGGGACGGCAATACACTGAATTTCAAATACATCCTGCGCATGCTGCTTCAGGGACTGATTGTTATCGCCGCTTTTCTGACAATAGCCTCTCCCCGAATGATACAGATGTACCGCCATACCGGAATCCCAGTACTGGATTCGCGTCAGGCAGGCAGAATCAATGAACTGAGAGCGAGTTTGGGACTGCTCGAAAAAGTGCCGGATGGAAACGCAGTCCAAAGCGCAGAGGAAAAACAGTCCGAACCCGTATATCTCAACAAAAAACAGTTCAAACGCTTTATAAATACCTTCTCCCGCGGCTCTTATGAACTGTATCTTATCTTCGCCGCCATCGGAGCAATTGTGCTTATCTACCGCCGGGAATGGAGATACGAATACTATGTCCTGCTGGCATTTGCGCTCATAAACGCACTGATATTCTATTTTGTAGTGGTCAGCTATAGATATTTCCTGGTAAACGTCCTGCTCTTCATGCCCTTTACCCTCAAGGGCTTTGAACTAGTATGGCTGCTGCTTAATCACAAAATGATCGCGGCTTACAAGGGTACAAAATACATCTTTCCCGCACTCATCGCCGGACTGGCTCTCGGACACACCTGGAACGGCGTGGCAAAATTGACCGACACGGAAGATTTCTACTACGAAAAAGCCGTCTCCGAATGGCTTGCAGAACAAGGTGCGCGCTCCGGGATAAGCAAACTAAAGATCATGTCTGTTCAGCCGCAATATCCATTCTGGGCAGACGCAGAACACGTGAAATTTTATGAGAACCGCGAAAAATGCATAAAAGAACTTGATGGTTACGGATACGATTACATCGTTCTGGAAACAAAACATGAAGACAAGATAGACGCCATCAGGCAACATCCAGGACTAGAAGAAGTTTCACAGCAATGGAGCAATGACGTCCTGGTGTTCCGCCCAAAAGCAGCATTCAAAGAACAGAATAATGAAAAAACGAATGAATAAAGACATATGTGTGATCGTCCCCTGTTTTAATGAGGAGGACAATATTCTAAACGTGCTCGATGACTTGTCATTTCACCTTCCAGGGTGCTGCATCGTTGTAATCAATGACGCCTCGACCGACGCCAGCGCGAAAAAAGTGTCACAAAGCCCTCTTGCCGAGCTAATCAGTTTACCCTGCAACCTCGGCATCGGCGGCACTGTCCAAACCGGATTGAAGTACGCTGCCCGGCACGGTTTCAAATACGCGGTCAAATTCGACGGCGATGGACAACATAAAGCTTCGGAAATAGCGCCGCTGATGAAACCTGTTCTTGACGGAACCGCAGACGTCAGCATCGGCTCACGCTTTATCGGTACGGGCGAAGGCTTCCAGTCCACCCTGCCCCGCAGAATCGGCATAGGGATTTTCCGGATACTCAATTCTCTACTTATCGGGCAGACCGTTACCGACAATACTTCCGGTTTCCGCGCCTATAACGAACATGCGCTGAATTTCCTTGCCCGCCATTATCCCTCATTTGACTATCCTGAGCCGGAAGAAGTCGTGCTTTTGGGCAGAAACGGCTTCAGAATCACTGAAGTCTCGACCCCGATGGAAGCCAGAAACGGCGGAGTCTCATCTATCAACGCGATGAAGTCAGTATATTATATGATCAAGGTTATATTAGCCATTCTGATGGTGTCCATCCGTCCCAAACTCAGGAGGCATAAACATGTTTGATCTTGAAATCAATCGTTTACAGATAGTTACAGTGGTAGGAAGTATATTTTTCCTGTTGTTCATCCTTGAAGCAGTAAGACGCCAGCGACTGAAAGAAGCTTATTCGCTGTTGTGGCTTATCATGGGTACAGGGTTTCTAGTGATAGGTTCGTGGCACGGAGGTCTTGGGGTCATCTCCGAGATGATCGGAATAGCGTATGCACCGGCAACATTATTCCTTATATTGATAGTAACTATACTTTTAATACTTATACAGTTCTCAATTGTGTTGTCAAGACGTGCCGAGCAAATCAAGGATCTTACCCAGGAATTGGCGCTGTTGTCACAAAAAGTGGAAAAGCTCCAAAAGGAGCACCAGACGGACGACAACTCAAAGGAGCCAGACACGCAAGCATGAAAATATCTGTAATTACCCCGGTTTTCAACGGCGAAAAATTCATCCGTGAAACCGTCGAAAGCGTTTTATCCCAGCAAGGCGATTTTGAACTTGAATACATAATCTGCGATGGAGCCTCCACCGACGGCACTCTGAAAATACTTGAACAATATCAGGATCGTTGCCGCATTTATTCAGAAAAAGACGGTTCGCCTCAAGCCGCGATAAATAAAGGCATGGCTCTTGCCTCCGGAGATATAGGCTGCTGGCTCAATGCCGACGACGTATTCGAATCAGGTACCCTCCAAAAAGTTGCCGACACTTTTAAACGCAAACCGCATGTAAGCTGGCTTTACGGACGTTGCCGGATCATCGACGAATCTGGTAATGAGATACGCAAACCGGTTACATGGTACAAAAATCTGACCGGATATTTTTATTCCCGCAACGTGCTCCTGTGTACCAATTACATCAATCAACCCGCCACTTTCTGGCGCATGGAACTTTGGCATAAAGCCAATCAGCTTAACCCCGAATACAAAGCGGCATGGGATTATGAGCTATGGATAAATATGGCGTCATTATCGCCTGCGGCTCACGTCAGAAGTTTCCTGAGCCGCTTCCGCCGCCACGACGGATCCATCAGCGAAAACTTTTTTGAACGTCAGTTCTCGGAGGAGCTCGCCATCGCCCGTAACAACGGCAACATCCTTCATTCTCTGCTACACTGGCTTAACGCCCGCGCCATCACCTTCATCTACGGCATCCTCAGCCGTAAATAATTCCTTATTGCACTCGTTAGGAATCGCTTGAAAATAAAACAGTTGCATTCTGCGTTTCAGCTGGTATTATTATTATAACCCTGAAAATCAAAAGGAGGATTTTACGATGATTGAAAAGATTAGCAATCTGCCAGACAATGTTGTTGCTTTCAACGCCAAGGCTCTCGTTACCGGAGAAGACTATGAAAAAATCCTTATTCCTATGGTTGAGGAGAAACTGAAAAAATTCAAAAAATTGAACCTTTTGTATCATTTAGGCGAGGAATTTGAAAAATTCGAACCGCGTGCGATGTGGGACGACACCAAAGTTGGTCTGATGCACCTATGTTCCTGGAATAAGATTGCTATCGTTACCGATGTAAGCTGGATTCGCGGAACATCCAAGGTTTTTTCCCTGCTGATTCCTGCACATGTCAAAACATTTGCCAATAAAGACCTCGAAGTTGCGCTCAAATGGGTTTCGGAATAATATAGCAGTTTAATTTTTGCCAGGGACGGTTTTACAACCGTCCCTTTTACTGGCTAAATCGGCGTAACTGCTCATTTATTCAGGCGTTTGAGCAGTTCTGAACCGACCGTCATGCCCATGTCATAACACTTTTTCAGGTCGTCTTCCGTCGGCACGTATTTCTGCCGTATGGCTTCGGCGACGATCTCTACTTTCATCGACTGGAGGTATTCTTCCAGCTGTTTCACGGCCTCGCCACTCCAGCCTAATGAGCCGAACGCGGCGCCGATACGTTTTTCAGGGCGCAGACCTCGCAGGTAGGTTAGTACATCCGCCATTGACGGAAAAATATTATTATTCAGCGTGGGACTGCCGACGACGATAGCGCCCGCTTCAAGCATTTGGGTCGCCACGTAACTGCGGTCGCGGGCGGTAACGTTGATTATTTCGGTTACGCAGCCGGAATCCCGCAAGCCGTCGCCGATGGCAAGCGCCATAGCCTCGGTCGAATGCCACATTGTGTCATAGATAACGATGGCTTTGTTGCTAAAAGTCTGTTCACACCAGGACGAGTACCAGGACAGGACTTTCTCTATATCTTCGGGACGGCGCCACACCGGACCGTGATCTGGACATATTATGTCAATATCCAGATTAAATGACGGGAGTTGTTCCAGCAACTGTTTGATTTTACCTGAATACAGGAGCAGGATGTTGGCGTAATATTTTTCTGATTCATGGAAGAGTATATCGGCACTGTACTCATCGGCGAAAAGTTGCGAGCCGGCAAGGTGCATTCCAAACGCGTCCTGAGAGAACAACAGTTTATCGTTGACCAGATAGCTGAACATGCTGTCCGGCCAGTGTAGCATCTTGGTCTCGATAAATTTTATGGCGTCTTTGCCTATGGATATTTCATCGCCGGTCTTGACCGCTGTGATTTCCATATCAAAAGTATAGTGTGCTTCCAGAGCCTTTTTTCCGGCTACGGAGGCAAAGAGTTTTTCCGGTTTGATCTCGGCGACGACCTCCGCGAGACAGCCGGAGTGATCCGGTTCTGCATGATTGGAAACAATATAGTCGATCTTAGTCGGGTCGATCAGCGATTTTATTCTGCTCATCAGGTGATTTTTAAATGGTGCCTTGACCGAATCAATCAAAGTGATCTTTTCATCCATGATCAGATAGGCGTTATAAGTTGAACCGCGTTCGGTTTTGTAGCCGTGAAAGTCGCGGACATTCCAGTCCACCGCGCCCACCCAGTAGACTTTTTCTGTTATTTTTACCGCTTTAAGATATTGTGTATGTGCCATTTTTACTTCCTCGTCGTGTTTTTGATCTTATTATGGCTGTAATATAACTCATATTGACGATTTTTCGAAATAATTTAAATAAAAAAGCCGGAAACGGTCAGTCCCCGTTCCGGCTCTGATTCAATGTTTATTTCCAAATAATCAGGCTTTGCCGCCGTTTTCGGCTGGAGCCGCCTGGCGTTGAGCCATTTCCCTGTCGAGCATGAACAATGAGTCACGCGATTCGCCCGCCATGGCTATCTGATCTGCAATCTCTTTTACCGATGCTTCTTCTTCGATCTGCTCATTGATAAACCATTGTAACAGTACATTGGTTACATGATCCCGCTCTTTGAGAGCAAGGTCGATCAAATCTCCGAATCTGCCGGTAACGTTTTGTTCATGCCTGTATGCGGTTTCAAATACATCAAGAACGGATTTCCATTCTGTCTGCGGCTGCTGTATGGCTTTGAGTACCACTTTGCCGCCGCGGTCATTGATATATGCGAATATTTTCATCGCGTGAATCAATTCCTCATTGTATTGCAACTGCATCCAGTGAGCCATGCCGTTGAGATTTTTGCCGCTCAACCATGCCGACATCGACAGGTAGATATAGCCTGAATACACCTCAAAATTGAGCTGATCATTCAAAGCTTCTTCTAATTTTACACTTAACATGATTATATCATCCTTTCCACAAACCGTGGACATTGCAATATTCGCGAACTTCCAGACCATCCTGGAGCGGGACGTAGAATTCCGCTTCGGGTTTGTCTCCCGGTTTCAGGTATTTGCGGTTCAGGTAGTCCCCGTTCCTGACTTCGATCCACTGTATGTAGTGTTCTTCGGTCATTGGATGTGGAACACAGCCCACTACAACTTTTACGCCGTTTGCGTCGCCGCTGATTTGCGGTACATGTTTTTCCTTAGTCTTGTCGGCGGTCTGTTCTTCCAGCAGCGTCATTTTTTCGCCGCAGCAGCTCAGATCGATACAATCCTTTTTGCCGGTGGTGATAACTTCAACCGTCATACCATTGCTGGCACATTTGTAGATTTTTACATTACCTGACATAGTGAACCCCCTTATTGGTTTTGTTAATGTTATCCCTGGGATAACAATTACTGTTTATTAATATACATGTTCTGATTGAAAAATCAGCACTTTTTCATATTTTTATGTGTTACCGCATCGGGAACATCTTCCTATCAGTTCAAGCCTGAAGCCATCGAAGCCATTACGTTCGACCAGAACTTGGAGATTGTCATGAATTGCGTCGATCTCCTTGTCTTCAACATCCACTATACATCCACAATTACTGCAACGCATGTGGTAATGTTCTTTGATATTACCGTCAAAACGTTTTTGCTTGCCAGTCAGTTCCAGTTTTTGTATTTGTCCGTCTTCGGACAACAGTTCAAGGTTGCGATATATAGTCCCAAGGCTCACCTGAGGAAGCCGCTGTCTAACCAACTGGTAAAGCTCATCCGCTGTCGGATGACTCTTTACTTTGCGCAGCTCTTCAATAATAACCCGTCGTTGTAATGTATTGCTAAGCTTCATTGTTTTCAATATTTTAATAATGATTACTATTCTTATTATATATTAAACGTTGAAGATTTAAAATCAAGATTATATATGGAAAAAAAGCAAAAAAATTTTGTGTAGTGTGTAAAATGAACTATATTAACGAAAGCGGGTTCGGATAAATGACAGACTCATATTATCCAAAAAAAACAGGGAAATAATTATGCAGATTTCAGACGAAGTTGAATCCAGGCTAGAAGCCTCCTTAAACGATTTTGATGCACAGCTCAGGCGTGAAGCGCTTGTTACCCTGAACGGGTACCGGCAGGCGGACGCGCCTCCGGCGGACAGCGGCATAAAGCACAATATGCATTGTCATACTTTTTACTCATACAATGGCTATGGTTATTCGCCGTCGTATATCGCCTGGTGGGCGGCAAAGGAAAATCTGTTTGCCGCAGGTACTGTTGATTTCGATGTACTGGACGCGGTGGACGAATTTCTGGAAGCCTCTAAACTGTTAAATATTCGCGGGGTGTGCGGCATCGAGACCCGCGCATTTTTTCCGGAATATGCCGAAAAAGAGTTGAACTCTCCAGGGGAACCGGGTATAGCCTATCATATGGGCGTAGGTTTCTGCTCCGGTACAGTTCCCGCGGAAGTCGCTCCTTTTCTGGCAAATCTGCGCGAAAAAGCCAGTGAAAGAACACGTAACATCGTCAAAGCGGTGAACGCGTATCTGGCTCCGGTGGAACTTGATTATTCCACTGACGTCGAGGCTTTAACGCCTGGCGGTAATGCCACGGAACGGCATGTATGCTCGGCATACTTCCGCAAAGCTGAGGACGTATTTCCTGAAGAATCCGCTCGGATAAGCTTCTGGAGTGAGAAGCTCAATACCGCCCCCGAAACCATGGCTGAACTCATCGGCGACCGGGTCAAACTTGAAGGCCTTATCCGCTCAAAAACCATGAAAGCCGGCGGGGCTGGATACGTCAAGGCGGATCCGAAGTCATTTCCGCCGCTCAAGGATATGAATAATTTTATCTCTTGTTGCGGAGCCATTCCGACCATTGCCTGGTTGGATGGTTTTTCGGCAGGGGAAAAAGATGTTGACGCCCTGCTTGACACGCACATTGCCAATGGCGCGCGCGCACTCGGCATCGTCCCCGACCGTAACTGGAATCTGTCGGACAAAGAGTTGGCGGCAAAGAAAGTAAGCGAACTTAATCGTGTGGTCGAAGCCGCGCTGAAACGTGATATGCCTATCGTCGTTGGAACCGAAATGAATGCTCCTGGCTTAAAGCTGGTCGATGATTTTGACAATCCGGCGCTGGCACCGCATGCTCAGACTTTTGCGGATGGAGCGGCTATCGCGTTTGCTCATACTCTGCTTCAGCCTTTGGGCAAAGGCTATGGAAGTGAATGGGCTGAAAAGACATTTGCTTCAGGTGCGGACAGAAACCGTTTCTTTGCAGCGCTGGGAACAAAGGCGCGTCCATGCTGTGCGGAAAGTCTTGCAGCTGCGGGCGATTCCCCTCAGTCTATGCTGGCGGCGATAACAAAGAAATAAGCAGATCATTTCATTTGCCGTCAAGCTGACTGAAACCCCAGTCGAACAGCTTGGCGGCGGCGGCATCGCGATAGCGATATGACTTTGCTCCGGCTATTACCGCTATGAGTTCTTTGCCGTTGCGCTTGCACAGTGTAGTAACGCATGATCCTGCATTTCTAGTGTATCCGGTCTTTATGCCTTCAACGCCGGGACAACTTTTCAGCAGGCGGTTACGGCTTGCCAGATGTACAGGCGGATGCCCGGATTGGACAAAATCCACTCCGGTCATCTTTACCCATTCCGCCGCTTCCGGGTGTTTGAGCAGAGTCATGGCGAGAATTACCATATTTTCACAGCTTCCAGTATTGTCATTGGCACTGTTTGGGGCTGGAAGCCCATGAGCATTGCTGAAACGAGTGTGCTTCATGCCCAGTTGCAACGCACGTTGGTTCATATCATCAATAAATTTTTCAGCACTGCCGTTACCAAAAAATTCGGCGGTAAGTTCGGCAGCGTCATTGGCGCTTCTGATGATCATCGTCTGAAGTAACATATGCAGTTTTATGCTGCTGCCGCTTTTTAGCCCGGCGATTGTAGGCTGGACTTTGGTGGAGGAAACACTTACCTCCACGTCTGTGTCCAGTGAAATAAGTATATTCGCCTTGAGTTTTTCCAGAGCTAGTAACAAGGTCATCATCTTGCTCATTGACGCGATCGGTACCGGGGATGTGGCATTTTTAGCCCATAGTACTTTGCCGGTCTGTGGATCTACAAGTATACCGCTGCGTATTTTTTTTATCTCATTGATTCCGGGTACGCTGTGTACTGTATCGGAATAATCGAAGTTTACAGTGGAAGTATTTGCCCTGTCAGGAGTTTTTTTTTGAACAGGAGCGGGGCTCCTTGGTGTTTCGCTGATTTTCTCCGGAAAAATAACCGTGGGTTCGGGAGGGGGCGTAATCACTTCAGGACGAGCCGGACCGGAACTGATGAATATTATCACAAAAACCAAGTGCATCAATACTATCACTGCAAGAATTATAAGTAAATTGACGGTGTTTTTCTTCATTGAACCTGATCTTCTGTTAAAAATGCGATTAAAATTAATTTTTTATACCATAGCACAAAGCCGGAATAAAGCAAAACAGCGATACCGTCTTTAAAAGCGGTATCGCTGTACTTTTTATTTTTCAGCGGACATGACTAACGGGCGCTTATCACACGGTTAAGCGCGGAGAACAACGCACGAATGGCCGCCTGATCAATATTGGAATGTGTTCCCGCTCCATAGATCAGCTTCTCGTCCTTCTTGCGGATAAGCCCGATGAAGGAGATTGCGGCGGCATTGGCGTCATGACCCAATGTCTGCTCATGGAAGTCATCCAGTACAAATTCCGGCAGTTCCGTAATCGATCTCAGCGCGTGTACCGCCGCTGAGATGGGACCGTTGCCCGAACCGACTATTTTGAGCTTTTTGCCGTTCATATTCAACTTCATTCTGACGGTGATATTGTCCAAATCGCTGACGTCGATGCGCTTGAAGTTTATAAGTTCAAGCGGCCCCTGCGGGTGAATGAACGTCTCCTCAAAATGTTTGTATAATTCAGCTGAATTTATTTCATTGCCTTTTTTGTCCGCAAGCTCCTGAGCCGCGGCTCCGATTTGCGGATGCATACGTTTCGGAGGCGCGATACCGAATTCTGACTCCAGAACATAAACCACGCCGCCCTTGCCGGATTGACTGTTTATGCGAATGAGCTTTTCATAACTTCGCCCGAGATCTTTCGGGTCGATATGCAAATACGGCACTTTCCATGAATGCCCGAAATGAGCCGCAGTCTGTTTGCGCATATCCATTCCCTTGCGGATCGCATCCTGATGAGAACCGGAAAACGCCGTAAATACCAGATTCCCGGCGTAAGGATGCCGTGGATGAACTGGTATGCCGGATGAACGTTCCACCGTTTCAACAATGCAATCCATATTGGAGAAATCCAGACCGGTATCAATTCCGCGTGAATGCAAGTTCAAAGCCAAAGTTACCAGATCCAGGTTCCCGGTTCTTTCCCCGTGCCCGAAGATCGTACCTTCGACCCGGTCGGCTCCCGCCAGCAAGGCCATTTCCGAAGCAGCCACCGCGCAACCCTGATCATTATGGGCATGAACGCTTATGGTCGTTTCGTCAAGATATGGATACTTATTGCAAAAATATTCTATCATATCCGCGTACTGGTAAGGCGGACGCCGTTCCACAGTCGCAGGCAGATTGAGAATAAAATCGGATTTTTTGCTTGCACCCCAGGTTTCCTTGACCTTTTTACACAATTCGATGGTAAAATCCAGATCGCTGTCGGAAAACTCCTCCGGCGAAAATTCATAACCTATATTATCGCGCATGCCGTTTTTATTCAAAGCGTCAATAACCATTTGAGTGCCTTCGACCGCCATTTTCATAACCGCGTCACGATCGCACCCGAACACAAAACGTCCGTGCAGATCACTGGTGGCGACATAGCAGTGCACAACTCCGTGTTTTACTCCTTTGAGCGATTCCACGGTTTTATCAATAAGGTGCCTGCGCGCCTGAGTAAGTACGGATATACGTACATCTTCCGGCACCAGATTTTCCTCAATCAGTTTTCTGACAAAATCATAGTCATCCTGTGAAGCCGAGGGGAATCCCACCTCTATTTCCTTGAAGCCGATACCCAGAAGCAGCTTGTAGTACTCCAGTTTTTTTGCCGGGTTCATAGGAAGCGGCAGAGCCTGATTGCCATCTCTAAGGTCAACCGAGGTCCATACTGGAGCATTTTCGATCTTTCGGTTCGGCCATTGCCGATTTTCCATCGGGATCGATTCCGGATACATGTACTTCTGATTCTTTTTCATCATTTGCCTCACTTTTAACTTGCCCTCAACAAGCTCTTACGTTGTTTTTTAGCTTTTTTCAACCTCATGCTTTTGAGTATTAGCTTATTAATATAACCTTTAGTGTTTAAAACTCTACCGAAATTGTGATATTTTCATGAAATCTTCACGAAAAGAAAAGAATTGCCTGTGGATTCAGGCTGTAAGAGTGGCATTTTTAAGCCCGGACATCCTCATTGCCGCGCATCCGGCGCCGAAGCCGTTGTCGATGTTCACCACCGTAAGTCCAGACGCGCAACTGCTCAGCATACCACCTAGAGCAGTGAATCCGCCAGCCGAAACTCCATAGCCTACGCTGGTAG
>JAFGXT010000118.1 GCA_016936495.1 Victivallales bacterium | reverse complement strand
GTTCCGGTGGCTCTGGCGGGGATGGTGTGGATTTATTTTTCCTGATTATGCTTATCATCCATTATCCCTGGATAGGCGTTCCATTGGCGATTATCATAATTGTGTTTTTTCTTATAGGCGGAAAGCACGGGCGTTCTTATCAGGTAACGCGGACGATTAGAAATTATAATCAGAAGCAGGAAATGAATACGCTCAACAACGCTGTTTCCAAAATCCAGACCCGCGACCCGGATTTTTCCAAGGACAAATTTAAACAACAGGCATCCAGCGCCTTTCTCAGAATCCAGGCGGCATGGTCGAATCAGGATATGAAATCGGTCAGGCATTTTGTATCCGACGGTATTTTTGAGCGTTTTAGTTTGCAACTTAAAATGATGAAAGAATGCGGAATTAAAAATTCACTCAGCAATGTGGATATCCTTGACCTACAGATTGTGTCGGTCGATTCAGATAGTATTTTCGACGCTGTAAACATCAAAATTTCCGCATCGGGAAAGGAATCCAATATAAATTTGATAAACGGCAAGTTGCTGGATGGCTCAGATAGCGACAGCGTCTTTACGGAATACTGGACATTTCTGCGTCGTCCCGGCGCTAAGACTATCAGTGGCAAGGCGTTAATGGACGATTGCTGTCCGAACTGCGGTACCCCGCTGGAGATAACCGACTCAGTAGAATGCCCGTCCTGTCACGCTTTTATCAATTCCGGCGATTACGATTGGGTTCTAGTCGAAATAACTCAAGAATCGGAATGGAACTACAAATCCGCCAGAGAAATTCCCGGGATGAACGAACTGCTTGCCAAAGACCCGGCGTTCAATATAAACCATATTGAAGACCGTGTTTCAGTGATGTTTTTCCGCTGGATAGCCGCGCAGATGTTCGCCGACCCCCGCTATATCGGCAAGCTTGCGACCAATGATTTTATGGAAGAATCCGCCGACCGCTTCCGTCCTCTTGAAAACGGCAAGCGCCGTTTTTATGCAGACGCCGCCGTTGGTTCGGTGGATACCATTGAAATAATTACTGCCGAAGGCACCGATCGTATCAGGGTCAGTGTCAGATGGTCAGCCCACCGTGAGGAATACAAATTGCCGGGGCTGATCAAGCCGGATTATTCAAAATCCAGGATTTATACCCATGAATTTGTACTGATGCGGCAGTCCTCCGCCGTGTCTTCCGATAAAAACGTCTTATCCAGCATACACTGCCCGAACTGCGGGGCTCCGGAAACATTATCGGACAAAGCATATTGCGAATATTGTCAAACACCGCTCAACGACGGTTCCCGGGACTGGGTTCTGGAGAACATAGACATATTTAACGGTCAGCGACTGACCTCATCCGTTAAAGAAGACATTCCCGCGGACATGTATTCGGGAATTAATTTCATGAATGACGGCGATGCTCTCAGTTTAATTGCCTGCGCCGCCAGTATGATGCTTGCCGATGGAGACGTCGACAAGCGCGAACGCAAACTGTTGGACAAATATGCCGCACTGCGCGGTATCGGTCAGGAGCAATTGGAACAACTGTTGGCGTCAATCCGGGAAGGAACTATGAATGTAACACTACCGGAAGACCGAAATACCGCGCTGTATTTCATCAGATGCCTGACGCTGATGTGCCTCGCCGACGGGAAAGTAACCAAAGAGGAACGGGAATTTTTGCACCGTGTCGCGGATCATGCTGGAATACCCGTGGACGAGGCGGACGACGTCATCAGTACCGAACGCAAAAAACTTTATAATATCGCTAGAGGTTGCAATGCAAAATAATCAACAACAGGAATTTTTGCAAACTATGGACAAATTGGCAATTCATGGCGGCTCCGCCGTCAGAACCGCACCATGGCAAGCCTGGCCACATTTCGCTGAAGACGAGATTAGCGCGGTAAGCGATGTCTTGCGCTCCGGCAAAGTCAATTATTGGACAGGAGAGACACATACTCTTGCCGACGGCACCATGGTCAGAGGGGAAAACGGCTTGTTTGAATATGAATTTTCGTGTTTTATCGGCATGAAATACGCTGTTACCCTTGCCAACGGCACGCTCGCTCTCGAATTGGCACTGCATACTCTGGGTATAGGCAACGGCGATAAAGTGATTGTTACCAGTCGTACCTTTATCGCTTCCGCCAGTGCCTGCGTCATGCGCGGCGCTATACCCGTCTTCGCCGATGTCGATCCGGAAAGTCAGAACATCAGCATGGACAGCATCCGTAAGCTGTACACGCCGGATTGTAAAGCCATTATCTGCGTCCACCTTGCCGGTTGGGCGTGCGATATGGATCCGGTGATGGAGTTCGCGGCGGAACACGATATGAAAGTTATTGAAGATTGCGCGCAATGCGTCGGAGGCAAGTATAAAGACCGGATGCTGGGCTCAATCGGCCACGCCGCCGCGTTTTCGTTCTGCCAGGACAAGATCATGAGCACCGGCGGTGAGGGCGGCATGCTGCTGACCAATGACCCGGAAGCTTACAAACGCGCTTGGACATATAAAGATCATGGTAAAGACTTTTCTATGTATAATAATTCGTTGAAGCATCCACTGGCGGCCGCGGACAACGACAAAGCCACCGCTTACTCCTCCCTGGGCTCAAATTGGCGTATGACCGAAATGCAGGCGGCGATAGGACGCAAACAACTGGCAAAACTTACCGGCTGGATCGCGACCCGTCGGGCTCACGCGCAACAATTGGATGCCGGACTTGGCGGTATAAACGGTTTGAAAGTCGTTACCCCCCCTTCGGAAATATTCCACGCGTATTATAAATATTACGCTTTTCTGGAGTTGAATAAACTCGCTCCTAACTGGACGCGGGAACTGGTGATCGACGCTATCTGCGCCGAGGGCGTGGTCTGTCAGTTCGGCAGTGCCTGGGGAATTGGACTGGAAAACGGCTGGAAAGATTTTCATTGCACCATAAGCGGCAGAAGTTATGACCTTCAGTTGAAAGAAAACCTCCCTTATGATTTCATGCTTGGTACAACCTCGCTGATGTTCCAAGTACATCCGACGCTGGACAAGCAAGCAATCGCAGATACGGTTGCCGCCGTACGCAAAGTCATGCGCGTCGCCACTACAAAATAATTTACTGTACTCCATATTTATCAGCAGATTTTCCATCTGCTTCGTCTTCCTGCCTGCTTACATGAAAATTCCGGTTTTGTTTACGCTTTAGCACTTGACTATCACATGTATGTGTTGTATCATTATGGTTGTAATATGTTGTATTAAATCAAGACGACAGGAATAACTATGGTAAGACCGGAATATATAAAAGTAAGAGGCTATATTCATAAACTAATAGCAAACTCCGACGAACGGGATTTGCGCATTCCTTCGGAAAACGAATTGTGTCGTATGTTCAGCGTCAGCCGCATAACGGTACGCGCTGCCATTCGTCAACTTGTCGAGGAGAAATTTCTTATTCCACAGCGTGGGGTGGGCACTTTTATCAATCCGGAAAAGGCTGGTGGAGGAAACTTTTTAAGCCAGAGAAAGACTATAGGTCTTATCTCACATGATGGACGAGGCATTTTTATTTCAGAGTATGAAGACGCGATTTATAACGGCATTCACAGATCTGGAATGGTATGTGAGATGCTGTATCTGCCTGACTCCTGTTCTCCGGAAAGGATGTTGGAAAGCATGGGAAAAAGAATTGACGCTATAATCTGGTTGGGCCCCGGAAGCTTTCATGACAGCTCACAGTATCTTAAGGCATTCAGTAACAATGGCATTCCGGTGTTGAAAATAGAAACCGATGTTCCACCTTTACCGGATGACGATAATATTATATTTTCTTCACCTCAGCAACGCGGCGAAGCCCTGGCTGAACATATTTTCAGCAACGGACATAAACGCATGCTCTTTGTTCATAACTTTTCTCCCGCTCATTTATCCAGTATAACAGGCGCCGGCTCTCCTCATCATAGTTGTATTGTCAAACTTGCTGAATTATCCCGGAAGGATTCATGCGTAAAATGTGTATCTATGGAACAATTACATGAAATGCTGAAAAGCAAGAAAGAAATCCATGATTATACAGTGATCTATTCTCTTGCGAGCCTGGCTCCTTCAGTTATGAGGATGCTTGAAAGTTTTCATTTGTGCGTTCCCGAAGATATTTCATATGTCGTATACGGCAACTCCGATGCATGGTTCTTTAATGGCTTGATTCCAAACTTTATTGATTACAAGTACCCGATATGCCGTGGAGTAATAGAATGGCTGGATATGCGCCTGACTCATGGTTTATGGCGGGAAAGCTTTATCCGCCAGATACAAGTGCGCGGAGTAAAAGGTCAGACATGTATCCCTAAACAGAATCACCATAATTAAAGTTTTAAAGTATACAAAAAATATTATCAGGAGATTTTATCATGTTCGACACTTTAGAAAGATCAAAGCAAAACCTTAATCTGGACGTTTACAGAGACAAAGTGCTTGGTTGCTGGACCGGAAAGAACATCGGCGGCACCCTTGGCGGACCGTTTGAAGGTCAGCGTACGACCAATGACGCCAGCTTTTACATTCAGGATTTAAAAGGCAAACCCGCCCCCAACGATGACCTGGATTTACAGTTGATATGGCTTATGGCGGCGGAGACAAACGGTCTTTACCGTGTGAACGAAAGGATTCTCGGCGAATACTGGCTTACCTATATCACCGGTCCATGGAACGAATACGGCGTATGCAAGTCAAATATCCGCAATGGACTTCTGCCTCCGCTTTCCGGTTCCTGCAACAATGACAGATGGAAGTACAGCAACGGCGCATGGATACGTTCGGAAATATGGGCGTGCCTGCTTCCCGCTTCTCCTGACGAAGCCGCTATGTTTGCATATTATGATTCATGTTGCGATCATTGCGGCGAGGGCATTTACGCGGAAATATTTACCGTTACCATACAATCCGCCGCGTTTGTCATAAGCGACATCAGAAAGCTTATAAATATAGGTCTTGCGAAAATACCCGCAGACTGCCGTGTGGCACGCAGCGTAAAACTCGCGTGCGAATACTATGACAAAGGTCATGATTTCCTTACTACCCGCGAGGCACTGGTAAAGGACAGCGAAGACCTGGGCTGGTTCCAGGCTCCGGCGAATATCGGCTTTGTGATTGTAGGTCTGCTTTACGGCGAAGGCGATTTTGGCAAAAGTATATGCATAGCCAATAACTGCGGAGATGACACCGATTGCACCGCCGGCACTGTAGGCGCATTGCTTGGAATAATCTTTGGACGCTCCGGCATCCCTCAAAAATGGATAGAGCCTATCGGGGAAAGTATTCAAACGTGCTCAATTTGCACATATGAGCGCAATGCTTACAACACGATTCCAGCCACGCTTGGTGAATTGACCGACCGGGTCGTAACGCTTGCCCTGATGACCGGCGAAGAAAATTGTACTTTACCGCGCATCACTCAGGACAAATGCCGCATGGATGAGGAATATCTGAACTCATTCTTCAACTCTAAAGCCGTTGAAATGCGTATCTGGAACAAATCCCCTTATGAGCTGACCTTTGACCTGCCTTACGCACGGTTGTACGTTGATTATAACAACGGACCCGATATACAGAGCGGGACGCCGAAAAAGATTACGCTCAGAATGGGACATACTATGATGATCGAGCAAATAATATCTTTAAAAATATGCGTTCCCGAAGACTGGACGGTAATGCCGTGCCCGGAAGCAGTATTTACCATAAAGCATTCCAACTCCAACCAGATTGAAATGGAAATAACGCCGGGAATCCTTAAGCATGCTTATGAATTCATTCCTGTCGAAATTAGAACCGGAGATCGCCTGTATCCAGTAACAGTTCATATCCCTTTGCAATGTCAGAACACGGTGAAACATTCATCCGATGTGATTTTTCAGGATTTCCATGACATACGCAACCGGAATTTGAGCCGTAATAACTGATAAAGTCAGAATATAATCAGGCGCTTTAAGAGCGCCTGAAATCGTAATGAAATTTACAGCGTTATGTCAAGGGCACTCTCAAGGACACAAAAAAACACTGCTGAGTTTATGCTTTCTGCTTTTCTCAAGCATAATATTGGCTTCTTGCCCATTTTTAAAGTCAATTGAACTTGTATAATGGTAAATATTAAACTATATGTACAAAGAGAGTAGACATGGTACACAATAATTTACAAAGGCTGAACAAACGCTACAAAGTTAAAACGAAAATTATGTTTTCGTCTAAACTTATAAATTATCGGATTCCAAGAATAGAAGAGAGGAGAGTTTCATGAATTATTGCCGGAATAAGGCCGCGAATACCTTCGCGGTAACGGCGTCTGCACTGCTGGGAATGTCGGCGTCAGTGCAGGCGGCGTCTAAAGTT
>JAFGXT010000117.1 GCA_016936495.1 Victivallales bacterium | reverse complement strand
GGCCGAATACGCAGTGGAACAAGCCGAAAGCGGAGAGCAATTACCCGAAGATTACCGCTTGAGTCTGTTCGGAGAACTGCTACAGCCCGAGCCTGTCACTCCTGAACCGCCAAAACCCGCAGCTCCTGATTTGGCAAAAATACTGGCAGACCCGGGAAGACATTCGGAATCATCCGGCGAACACAAATCCCTGCCATCATTGCCCAAGCCCAAACTTGACGGACTGAAACCATCCAGTCTGAAAGCCGAATTAGGCGCGGCTCTGCCAGGACTGGGGGCAAAACCCGCTATCCCCATGAGTAAACCCGCCATGCCGGTAAACAAAGCTCCTGTACAGCCGCCTCCGGCTGAGGTCGGAGAGGAGTTGGGCATCAAAGAAGAGGAAAAAGTCAAATCTCTTCCCGCCTCCCAAATACGCCCCACGGATTACGCGATTCAAATAGCAATAAATGACGCCTTCCCCCGCGAAGTCAGCGACAATTGGGCGGGGCTTACTCCTTTTGAGGCGGTTGCCTCGCTGGAAGGCGAAGAGTTGCGGGAGTTTATGCTCAGTCTGCTCAGGGAAGTCCGCCAACGCGGCGCCAGCGATCTGCATATATCTTCGCTGTCGTATCCATTCGCCAGACGTAATGGTCAGATAGAAACCATCAGTGATCATATTGTAACCCCGGATGAGGCGTTCAAAATGAACACCATCCTGCTGAACAAGGCACAATATAATTTTTACGAAGAAAACAAGGACATCAACTACGCGCTGCAAGTAGACGCCAGTAATCGTTTCCGTGTCTGCCTTATAACTCACAAAGACGGCGCCGCCGGCTCATATCGCCTGGTCAGTGAAGAACTTAAATCACTGACCGAATTGGGCTTTTCTGAAAAAAACACCAAGACTATTGAAAACTTTCTGGACTTCCACAACGGACTGATCCTGGTAACCGGTCCTATCGGCAGCGGTAAGACCACTACCCTGGCGTCCATGGTGAACATCATCAACGAAAAACGCCACGACCATGTCATAACTGTTGAAGACCCCATAGAAATAGTACAATATTCCAAGGGCTGTAATGTAACCCAGCGTGAACTCCGGGCACATACCAGTACATATAAAGCGGCATTGAAAGGCGCGTTGCGTGAAGACCCGGACGTTATCATCATCGGCGAACTGCATGACCTGGAAACAATCGAAATGGCCATCACTGCTTCTGAAACCGGGCATCTGGTTATCGGAACCTTGCACACTTGCGATGCCGCCAACACCCTTAACCGCCTGCTTGACGTATTCCCGCCCTCACAACAGCCGCAGATCCGGGCGATGACCGCCGGAAGTCTGCGTGGCATTGTCTGCCAGAAGCTTTTGCCCTCAACCAACGCCGGCATGACCGTCGCAGCGGAAATCCTGGTGAATACCACGGCAGTGCAAAATATTATTTCCGATGGCAGGACTCACCATCTGAAAGCCACCATTCAGACCGGACAAAACGCGGGAATGACCACCATGGACAACTCGGTGCTGGATCTCTATCAGCGCGGAGAAATCACCCGGGCAACCGCCGAAAGAAACATCAGAGCAAGCGACGTCAAACAAGAATTCAAACGCGTCGTCGCTATCGAAGAAGCCAAAAAACTAAGTGGCAATTAAGGAGATACAATATCATGGCAATGATTGACGAATATTTGACCGCAATGCTTGACAGAGGCGGTTCCGACCTGCATCTGATTACCGGACTGCCCGCCAAGATTCGTGTTCATGGCAGACTTGAGCCGCTTATGGAAGAACCGATCGACGGTGAACTCATGGAGCAACTGTTAAGTGAAATATGCCCTCAACTACGCTGGGAGCATTACCTCCGCCACAAAGACCTGGACTTCGCCCATGAAATCCCCGGAGTGGCTCGTTTCCGCTCAAACTACCTCTACAACTATTTCGGACAGGCGGCGGTGTTCCGTCAGATCCCGTCAAAAATCCTGACGGTCGAAGACCTTAAACTGCCGGAAGTGCTCAAAGACATCTGCCACATCCCCAGCGGGCTCATATGCGTAACCGGTCCTACCGGTAGCGGTAAATCCACCACCCTGGCGGCAATGATCGACTATATCAACGTAAATGAATCAAAACATATCATCACCATCGAAGACCCGATCGAGTTTGTACATCAAAACAAAAAATCCACTCTGGTTCACAGAGAAGTCGGCATTCACAGCGATTCATTCGCCAGAGCCTTGCGCGGCGCAATGAAATCCGACCCCGATATTATACTCATCGGGGAAATGCGGGATCTGGAAACCATACGCCTGGCACTCACCTGCGCAACTATGGGTATGCTGGTCTTCGCCACATTGCACACCAATAACGCCCCGAAAACCATCGACCGTATCATCGACGCCTTCCCCGCCGATCAGCAGTCCCAAATACGTACAATGCTCGCGGAAGCTCTTCAGGGCGTAGTATCTCAACTGCTCTGCCGCACCTCCGACGACAAAGGACGCGTGGCGTGCCATGAAGTTTTGCTGTGGACGGAAGGTCTGCCAAACACCATCCGTGAAGGACAAATAAGTAATATCAGGTCGATCATCGAAGGTAACAAGGCTGTCGGCATGTGTTCAATGGACGGTAACCTCATGCGACTTTACAACGACGGACGCATCACCGCCAATGAAGCTTACATGAAAGCCAGCGACAAAAAAACCTTTGCCAATCTGATCAATGACGTCTGATATTCAGACCGCATAAAATCAACATGCGCCGGAATTCCTGTTACTCAGGTTTTCCGGCACATCTGTTTATCCGGCGGCAAGCCGCTCCATAATTCCCTGTGACACCCGTGTCGGCCCCGTCTCACGCATGACCATAAAACGCTTACCGCTCTTTTTACATTCCATTTTCACCACCTGAAGCGCGTTATGACTATTGATAGAAGTAATAAATACCACAATGTCAGCATAGTGCGCCGCGGCTTTAAGTCTTCCCGCTCCTGCCCCCGCACAGTGTCCCGGATGGAAATGCAGTTCCGCTCCCAGCTCGTTGAAAGCATCCCGGTAACGGTTTTCCAATCGATCCAGACCTCCGATCAAAGCTATTTTCATGTTCTTCAAGGGACATGTGCCATCATGATTACACGGACACGTTGCCGATACCTTGTTAATGCGGTTTACGGGTCTCATCTGTGATTTCCTCCTGTATTCTTCTTTTTAACTTTACATAACACTGTAAGTTTGAATTAATACATTGTCAATTAGGACTGCCTAATTTATATAAATATTGCTTTTTTTCGCAAAAAACACAGTGATACTTAAAATGAAAAGAAATTCAACTTTTTACGTGATAATAAAAAATATAATGTCATTGACTTAATGGGATGCTAAAAGATAAATATTTATGGGGGGGGGGAAATATTTTATATCTGTGTAGCAGCTTTTTGTATATGGTTGTAGTTGATAGTCGCGCAAAGTGGCTCATATGCCGAAACCAACCCGTTTCGGTTCTCTTCCGAATACCACGACGACGAAACCGCCCTTGTATATTATAACTATCGATACTATAATACCACATTAGGCAGATGGTTATCCCGCGACCCGATAGAAGAACAAAGCGGATACAACCTCTACGGGTTCATTGACAATGATTCAGTAAATTACCTTGACAGGCTGGGGTTAAGCTCCTGGTGTGATTTCTGCCGTGGGCTTGGAGTGACGCGCGAAGATGCAATTGCTCTGATAGCGAAAAATGAAGCGGAAGAAAGAGAAAACAGAAAAAATCACAAACTATTGCAGAGGCCGTAAAAAAGGCTTCTGGTATTGATGCTGAAGCAATCAATAATAAAAATTTTGCAAAAGTAAAAGAGCTTCCCCAAGGAGGGGAAAAAGCATATTCAAGCCTCTTCTAATGCAGTGGAGTATCCAGCAAAAGGAACTGATAATTATGAAACAAAGGTATATCCCGATGATGGAGGAAAAGTTGCACTTGTTTCTCCAACGTATTCACTTCAACATCTACTAGATTTTGTGTCTTATATAACAGGAAATGATGTAAACTACAAAAATGCTTTAGATTATTTAAATGAAAGTAAGGAGAAAGAATAATGTCTAAAGGTATAATAATTATATATTTAATTAACCTATTTCTTATATCAGGAGCGTCTTTGCCTCAGGTAACAACTACAATTTATGCCCCTGTTATTAAATTGTTAGGAATTCATTGTGAAGGTTTAATTTCAAATCCTATTTGGACTTTTCTTTGCGGTTCTTTACCTACATGCAGTATTTATTATAGATGCCCGATAGTCGTTACTAGAGTCATGGTCTTTATTGGATTAATATTACCTTTTTTCTACTCTTGGGGGATTACTTTATTGCTAACAAGACACGAATTTGAAAGTTTTCATAAATATATTATTTTTTCTTATACTGCATCGTTAGTTATATGTATTCCTGTTAATTGGTTTGGAAATATTAGATTTTTATACTGGACAACATATTAATTACTCCAATTTAGCTCGACGGCAACAACAATGACGCGGTATTGCGACAGTATATCGGGGATGACGAAACCCTCCTGAGCGTTACTGATACAGCCGCGAACGAGACCTATTACTACTTTGCCGACGCCAACAAAAACATCGGTCAGTTGTTGGATGCGTCCGGCAATATCGTGGCAAAATACGAGTATTCGCCGTTTGGTCAAATAGTCGCGCAAAGTGGCTCATACGCCAAATTTGCGGGATAATTCATGCATCTTTCCAAGTTTATTTTCTTACAGCGCCCAAGAGCGATGCAAAGATTCCGGCTGGAAGCTTGTTGCCTCCGGCGTCGGGAACGGTCATTTCTCCAGATCTGACTTTGCCGTCCTGGCAGATCACATCTTTGAGCAGACGCTCAAGGACAATCGGCGAAAATCCGGGAGAATGGCAACTCAGGAGCACAAAAAACGGACGGCTCTTATCAAGCAGCGCGTTACAGTTTTCCAGCAGCTCAATGGCGCCGTCCTCGAGTTTCCACACCTGTCCTTTGCTGCCGCGACCGAACGAGGGCGGATCAAGGACAATACCATTGTAGGTATTGCCGCGTCGCAGTTCTCTGGCGGTAAATTTCATCACATCATCAGCGATCCAGCGGATGGAATCCGGTACTTGCGGGTTAATGGCTTGATTTTCACGTCCCCAGTCATTCATGCCGCGCGCGGCGTCGAGGTGGGTTACTTCCGCGCCAGCCTCCGCCATCGCCATCGAAGCTATTCCCGAATAGGCGAACAAATTCAAAGTATGACATGGCTTATCAAACGAGCGGCAGGTCTGCCGCAGCCAATCCCAGTTCTCATGTTGTTCGGCGAAAAATCCCAGATGTCCGAAATTGGTGGCTTTAACGTTGAGTTTAAAGCCTCCCCATTCACACAGCCAGGATTCGGGTACGCCGCCATGATGCCAGGTCCATTCGCCTCCGCCGCTGGAGTTACGCTCAAACACGCCTGCGGCGCGATCCCATTCCCTCTGCGGCAGCGCGGGTTTCCACGCGGCATTGAGGGCGGGTCTTATCAGACGGAATTCTCCGACTTGTTCCAATTTCAAACGGTTACCTGAATCAAGAAGCTGATATTTCATAAATTTTACATCTTTCAAGTGAATAGTTAATCGTGTTATATGCGGTACGGGGTCAATCCAATACAGAAACGGGATTTTCCGAATCAAAAACAATCCGCCCCCTGGACACGGTCATACGAGGCTGGTTTGTATCGGTTTTAAAAAACGATATATCCGCGCGCTTGCCAGGTTTGAGAATGCCGCGGTCATCATACCCCAATGCCAGAGCGGGGTTGATGGTTACCGACGCCGCCGCCTGAGTATTGCTCATATGAGAATGCGCCTTGAGCACCTGCCAGCCCTTGCCCAGATTAAGGGTAGTTCCGGCAAGTGTGCCGTCGGGAGTGGTGGCAAGCCCGTCATGTACTTCTATCTCAGACATACCAAGATGATATTTACCGTCGCGCAGATCCGCGCCCTGAACGCAGTCGCTTATGCCGATAAGTTTGTCTTTGGGTTTAGCCCGGCATGCAAGGTCAAGCATACGCGGATGCAACAGATGCGAACCGTCCAAAATCATCTCTATACTTATACGGTCATCGGTCAAAGCCACCACGCCAAGTGTGGCGTTACGCTGATGCAACGGCGGCATACCGTTATAAAGATGCGTGCAACGTCGCGCTCCGGCGTCAACCGCCCGCAGGACGCTGTCCTCAGAGGCAATGCTGTGCCCCATAGAAGGATGCACATTGTGTTCCAGCAGGAATTCGATCAATTTAACGGAATTTTCAAGCTCCGGCGCGAACGTCATAACTTTTATTTTGCCTTTTGCCTCGCTTATGATCTCACGGGCATAGCCCAGATCCACTTCGGTGATATCTTCAACCCGCTGAGAACCATGTTTCAGGCGATTGATAAACGGTCCTTCGATGTGAATGCCGATGGGCTCGGCGCCGGGATAACTGTCGCGACTCATCATATCCGCAAGCGCCGAAAGGTTTTTCAGCAGACGGTCTTTGGGAGCGGATATAACCGTCGGAACAAAAGAGGTGACACCGTGTCCGGCAAGCACCTGACACATGCTATTGATATCCGTTTCTTCACCGTAGGCGGTGGAAGAATCAAAGTTGCCCGCGCCATGAATATGCGAGTCGATAAATCCTGGGGTGGCATAGCAGTCGGAAAGTTCGACGACCTCCAGTCCCGGTTCCAGTGAAAAAGCGGAAGCCCCGCCTATGGCGAGAATCTTTTCATCCTGACACAGGATGGCTCCCCGATTTATGGTCTGATGGGGTGTCAGGCAGAAACCGGTGATAAACAGACGCCGTTTTCTCGTACCCATAATAATATACTCCAGAATATTTTAAATGCTTCAAAAAGCTGTTGTCATTATCTCACTCCTGCGAGCCGGATAAAAAATGTATATCCACTCTCTAGTAATATGAAACCACATTGCGAATAAATCAATAGCTTGATTTGCAAGTATTTGGAATCAGTGATATATTTTATTGTTTTCAAGAGAAAGATATAACGTCACAAATTCAATAACGACACGATTTAATCGCGATTCAAGGAGTTTTATTATGGTTAAACAAAAACTTATAAAGTACCTCAGAGAAAACAACCGAAAGTATACCATCGAGCGGGACGACATGCTTGAGGTGATCAAGTCCATGGATGGCACCTATTCTCTTGCAGATCTTTACAAGCAGGCACAACAGCACAACGCCATTCACGCGAAATCCACTATTTACCGCAATATCAATATGTTTCTGGACGCCGGTTTGATAAAAACCGTTGAAAACAAAGAAACCAACAAGGCGGCATATCAGACTTCAGAGGAATTTTTCAGAGACTCCATCAACGCTTGAACCATTAAAGCGTGTTCAGATACTTTGATAATTCTTTTCGGAAGGACATCAAGCGATCGTGAAGCGGCATGACTGGATCAAAACCGAGTTCGTTAAGTCTTTTCATGTTCAAATGACAGTCATAGGGTCGCCGCGCGCCGCTTGATGGCGGGTTTTCCTGTGGAAATATATGAGCATGCGACAAACCCAACACATGTGCAATATCCACACATACTTGATATTTGGTACTTTTGTCCTTGCCGCTGCAATGATATATCCCGGAACCGCGTTTTTTCAGCAGTAACACCACCGCGTCGGCGACGTCTCCTGTATAAGTCGGATACCTTACGATAGTGTCATCAACCATTTTTTCTTTAGAATCCAGAAGCATACGCACAGACCCGGCAAGTAATGCTGAATGCTCCACCCCGGCAGCAGTGCCGTAAAGTATAGGAACTCTCAGTGAACAGAAGGAGGGGGACGCATCCAGAACTTTCACTTCACCGCGCAGCTTGGTGCTGCCATAATAGTTTATCGGCGCAGGTTCGGCGTCTTCGTCATAGGGTGGATTAGTGCCTGGAAACACATAATCAGTACTGATATAAATAAAATACGCGCCGCGTTCTACCGCCTTTTCAGCTAAGAATTTAGTAGCGGTGACATTCAGAATATCGGCATTATACTTGTCTTTCTCACATGCATCCGGATCTTTTTCCGCGGCAGTATGGATAATCACATCCCAATCCTGATCAGCGATAAGGTCAAGTCCTTCCTGCGTTTTCATATCTGCCGACAAAAATCCTGGCGAATCCGACTGCCGATGCAGAATAATATTGTCAATAGAAAGCTCTTTCGCGCATGTTTTGAGTCGTCCAGCTATTTCCGCCCCCAGCAGACCGCTTGCCCCCGTAAGCATTATTTTCATAATTCCAGCTCCGCCTTTTCCGCTATAATTATCCACATTATTCATGAGTATATCAGATCACAATGATAATTGAATATAATGCCTCCCGGCTATAAATCAATACTTTCATGGCAAAGGATTGCTCAGAATAGTTTCCTGAAAATT
>JAFGXT010000116.1 GCA_016936495.1 Victivallales bacterium | reverse complement strand
CAAAGGAATAACTCTTTTACAAGTTATTTTAAATAACTTAAACTTTAGGTAAAAATATGAGGACATCCAAAAGACTTGTTGCACAAGAAATTAATGGCACTGTGTTGGAGAATGATGTGATGGTTACTTACATTCATTAAAGATAATACAATCAATAGTCAATTTTATTCCTTAGGTAATGATTTGCCTTTGGCTAGAAACCCCAAAACAAGGAATCGTAATGGGAAAAATCATATTATTATTTTTATTTTGTTCAATCTCGGTTTTTGCAAAACCTTATGAACTATTATCAAATGGTGATTTTGAAAAAATAGAGAATGGTAAGCCTCTTGGATGGTCTAATTTGACCAAACGTGGGCACATGGAGATCACAGAAGACGCTCAAAAAGGGAAATATGCAGTTCATTTGCAAAGCGATAATTTATCTGGAGATAATTTAATACTATATACTGGAGTGAACCATGGTGGAATTGGAGGCTATCTGGTCATTCCTGGAGGAAAGTATAGAATTTCGGTTATGGCACGAGGCAAAGGTGAATTTACTTTTTATTTAAACTTTAGCAGGATGTCAGGAGGGCATATAAGAAGTACATTTTTAAGAGATTCAACATATAATTTAACGTACGAATGGACTCAATATTCTAAAGATATTGTTATTCCTGATAATCTCGAAATAGGAAAGTTAAGTGTTGGCATCGCATTATATGGGAATACTGATGCAACAGTAGATAATGTCTCATTGTCATTTGATCCGGCAGATAATCCTAATGTAGAAAACATCTACGATTCTCAATCTTTTATTCGCAATGTTCCTCTAGAAATTACAACCTGCAATGCCGTCGTTCAGGTATATTTAAATGGTAAAAAAGTCCATAGTTCGAATAATCAGTATAATTTGGAAATTAGTGAAGGGATAAATGTGGTCGGAATGTTAGTGACACGAAAAAAGGATGATGCTTCATTTGCAATAAATTCACTTGATTATCCAGCAATTAATAGCCGCTGGAAGACTACATGCCAGTATAATGCGGAATGGTTATCACGTGATTTTGATGATTCCAATTGGGAAATAGTTAGGCCAGAATCAGCTGGCAAAATAACGGAGCTGAATTTGACTGAAAATGTATCTTACTTTCGGCAGCTTATCCTTTGGAATAAAACTCATTATGGACAGAATCGTCTTATTGTCCCGCCTGTTAAAATCTATGGATTTCCTACTGGTGGCATTGAGACTTTCAGGTTGGCATTATATTCACCTTTAACACAAAATTTTCATGACTTTGAAGTTTATCTGGAATTGCCTTTAGAATTTAAATTGCTTGATCTTGATACGTTGAAAGAAAGCGTAAAGGACAATGTCAAGCCCTCATCTATAAGTCATAACCTTTCTGACAATGGAAAATATAATGTTTACAAGCTCAAGTACGATAGTAAATTTTTATCACCAGATAAAACATTTTATACGCTTGTTCCAATCAAAATGAATATTCCTGCTAAAAAAGAAAATATTGTTTTCAAGTATAGTCGAAGTGCTAATGGTAATTTCACCGAACTTATGCAAACTATTCCGATAAATATTTTACCTCCAGTAAATGGCAGAATTTTAAAGAAAATAAAAATACAACAATACAAGTCCATTTCTCCAGCAGAAATGTCTAGTGAGCACATTGGGGAATATGTCAAACAATGTGTAAATGCCGGCTGTAATTCTATTATTATCAGTTCAAGTAATAATTTACTTTATAATAAATATTTAAAAAACAATTCAAAAACCGATTTTTTTATGTGGCTTCAAGGTAGTTTTCCCATGAGACTGAAATTATGGGGAGAAGTACCAGCTTATGTTAAGAAAATGATAGCTTGGATGAACGATAATCCCGATGCAAAACCAAGGTATTATAATGATAGACCAAAGCATTTATGGATTTCAGGAAACAGTGGGGTTTATTACGGCATTTTATGTCCTAGTTATATAACAGGAGCAGGAAAAGCTTCTTATCAGGAAATATTAAAAAAACTTTTTACTGAAGAATTTTATAAATATCCGCAAGCGAATGGCCTTTTTATTGATTGGGAGGAATCTCCTTGGAGAAAGACTCAGACTGGACTATGGTGTTTTTGTGATCGATGCAAAGCGGCATTTATGAGAAAATATAAAATATCTGCTAACCAAATGTTAACAGATGAAACTATTCGTGACAAATATAATAAACAGTGGGATGAATTTAGAGCAGAACTGGATGGCGAAGTGATAAAAGTTATACATGAGGTATGTGCTGACATGGGAAAAACACTTCAGGTATATCAGTGGGAAGGAGACCTTAAATTCTGGAAAGCATGCAGTAAAGTCGTTGATGTTTTTACAACAGTGCCAGGCAATAGCCCCGCTAATGGTAATAGACAGCGTTATATTGATAGTTCTTTTGAAAAGTTGCGCGATGCAATGGGAATCAATTTTTTGATTGGACAACGTTTCCCGTTTTTAAACGTTGGGAGGGAAAAAGATTCCTGGAGAAATATACAAGTGTGCTCGGCAGATGGTTTTTTTCTTCAGCAAAAAGAATGGAAATCAGAAATATTGCGAACAATTGCTGGTGTTCATGGAGGCATTGATATTCAAAATGCTATGCAATTGTCATCAGGAGCGCTTTACTATATTGGAGAAGCAACAAGGATTATTTCTAAATATGAGGATCTGTTTTTCGAAGGTAAAAGAAATGATAAACTTGTTCAATCAGCACAACTTGCATATCCCAATCTACTAGTTTTACAAAAAGGTAATGAAAGGTTGATTCTTGCTTTTAACGAAAGTGATAATCCCATTGAGGTCGTTGTGGTAAACAAGCAACTTAAAAACGGTCAGAAAGCAGAACTTTTTGAGAAAGAAGGGCAGTTCGATCCAATTAATATCTCATTAACGATAGCTCCTCATGATGTAGAGATTATACATATTAAATAAAAACAGTAAAGTGTCAAAAAATTAATTCAAAAAGGAAAAGGTGAAATAATGATTTCTAAAATTATTTGTTTATGCATGTGTCTGTTTTTTTTCAATTCCACGTCCTCTTTCGCTATAGAGAGCAAAAAGCACTTAAAAGAAAAGGAGAGAATAACAGTCAAAGACGATTCGAGTAATAATAATGCCAAGAAAAATTGTCAACAAGAAGTTGTAAATAAAAATGAATCTAAAGTTTCTTTGTTGAACAATCAAGCATGTATCCCTGAAAAGCGCAATGATTGGAGTTCTGCATATTCAGATTATCTGAGGGACAAATACCCCGATAAAGGAAGTAAAAAAATTCTATTTATAGGGGACTCTCTTATTCAACAATGGTCAAATTCAGCAAATCATAAGTATCCAGGAGGGCAAGAGGTATGGAATCAGGCATTTAATCCTATCACCGCTGCTAATTTTGGTATTTCCGGAGATTGTACTGAAAATCTTTTATGGCGCATTACAGAAGGAAAGTTGCTTGATCATTTTAATCCTAAAGTCGTTGTTATAATGATTGGAACCAATAATATTCATAGTAAAAAGAAATATAAACCTATGCAAATTGCCGAAGGAATTAAATTGATTGTTGATACAGTCAGGGAAAAGCTTCCAAAGTCTAAAATATTATTATTGGGAATATTTCCTCGTTTTGACGATTGGAAAAGTCCAAAATATTTTGAAAGTAATATCAATGAAATAAATAAATCTATTGCTAAATATAATGATGGCAAAAACGTGTTTTTTATGAATATTGGAGAAAAATTTCTGAATAGTGATGGAAGCATAAAAAAAGAGTTATTTCGAGACGGTCTTCACCTGACGCCTAAAGGCTATCAGATTTGGGCTGATAACATGAACCCGTATTTGCTGGATATTCTCAATAACGACGGCAAAGGCGATATCTGGACAAAAAAATAGCGCAAGAATTAATAACGCGAAACTGGCGTTGTGTTCACCGGGAAGTCATAGGGCTTCCCGGTTTTTTCTTTTTATAAGGAGCGTGCAACTACCAGGTATATAGAAGTTAATGCCGCCACCTTTAAGATTCAATGGCGACATCAACGTATCATTTTAATTACCTTACCGACGCTACGGAATTGGGTTCGCAGAATCCCAAAGGAAAATATTCAACTTCCTTAAAATCATCGTCATCGATCTTATCACACAATTTGCCGATAACATTGAATCTGGAAATGCATATAGAAGTCCGAGCCCAGACGAGATCATCCCAACCGATCTGTCAGTCCCATCGGATTGCAGTAAAATACAAAGTTTTTTCTGAGTTTTACCGGTGGCGTCTTGCCTGTAGCTGATATATGCGTTATATTTGACTTAAGGTATTGACAATACATAAATAAACGGAAACACAAGTCATATGAGCAGGGGAGAAAGCAAAATCGTCAGGCATATCATCTTATTAGTTGTGGCGGCGGCAGTTCTGGTGGCGACGCGAATAGTGTCGGAGCGTATCTGGAAAAGCTTTGACGGTACTCTGACTAATCTGAACGGAGAGTTGGCGGCATTACCCTTTTTTGACCGTGAAACCGAACAAGAGATAATGAAATCAAAGCTCGGCTTGACCGATGCTCAGCTTAATCAACCTCCCCGCAAGGTCGAGGAAGTTATCGCCGAAGTCGAGACGGAAGCAAAAAAACAAGCCTTGAAAAACTTTACGCAGGAAGCTTTCCGCACCGGATTGGTTGAGGGGCAGGAACGCCTGAGAGCCGCCACGCCGGGGCAGACGGTTACATTTAAATACAGAGACCGTGCCGGCGAAGTGCGCGAACTCACCGGCACCTATGAATATGCCGATGCCAATGATGTCTTTATCAACGGTAGAAATATTCCTTTTCGACGCGTTCTCGACTCATACCGTCATCTTTTCAGTCCAGAGCTGAGCGTTAAGCTTATGGCTGATCACGCCGCTTCATATCGCGCCAATTTCGAACGCCAACGCAAAGATTTTTTTGAACAGACCCGGGATAAACTTTTAAAAGGTTCCGGATTATTATTCTACGACGGGCAAGTGGGACAGCCTGCGGACATACTTGAACTGGCGTTGCAAAAACGTGCTGCCGAATTGACGCAAGAACGTTCGGAACTTATTGAAATACTCCGGCAGAAATATAAATTGTGGAATCATATATATTTTACCATTGCCGACGGTTCCACGGAAAAAAATCAGAACAGTAAAGAGTGATTTTATGGCGTTACTAAATGTACAGGACTTGTCGATCGAATTTAAAGTGGATGGGAAATGGCTTTCCGCTGTGGACAAAGTATCGTTTTCAGTGAAAAAAGGCGAAATTCTGGCGATAGTAGGCGAAAGCGGTTGCGGCAAAAGCGTTACCTGCCATTCACTGGCACGGCTGCTGCCGCAACCTCCGGCGCGTTATTCATCGGGGAGAATATTGTTTTCCGGTAAAAACGGAGAAAAGGATATTCTCTCTTTATCTAAACGTGAGTTGCGCGAGGTCAGAGGCGGCGGTATCGCTTATGTTTTCCAGGAACCGGCTTCTTCCCTTAATCCGGTATTCCGAATCGGCGACCAGATAGCGGAAGCGATAACGCTTCATCGCCGCGATGTAAACAACGTCAAGGCCGAGGCCGCGGCGCTACTCCGGCAAGTGGGTATACCCGAACCGGAACAACGCCTGAAATGTTATCCGCACGAACTCAGCGGCGGAATGCAGCAAAGGGTGATGATCGCTATGGCTCTGGCAAGCAATCCGGAATTGCTGGTGGCGGATGAACCGACTACCGCGCTGGATGTTACCATTCAGGCTCAGATACTGGACTTGTTGCGCAAAATCGGACAGGAACGCGATATGGCGATAATTATCGTAACGCATAATCTCGGTATCGTCGCCGAACTGGCGCATCGGGTTGTGGTGATGTATGCCGGACATAATGTTGAAGAAGCGCCGGTACAGGAACTGCTTGCGCATCCCCGGCACCCTTACACTCAGGCTCTGTTGGCGGCAGTGCCGCGCCTGGGACATGAAAATGAACAGCTTACCACTATTCCGGGGGCAGTGCCATCTCCCGCTGATTTCCCCTCCGGATGTCGGTTTTACGGTCGTTGTCAGGCGTGTATTGAGCACAAGCTGGAAGCAAAATGCCCGGTGGTGGCGCCGGAACGCAGTGATTTCGGTAATGGACATTACTGCCGATGCTGGCTGTATTGATATTGTTTATCGCCGGATTACTGCTATAGTATTAAGACGCACTTGAAATTAATATGGATAACAACAGGGGCGGTCTGTTATGAACAAGTCTTTGTGGTCATTGATTGTTTTGTTTCTGCTGGTGGTTATGGCGACGACATTGTTCGTCTTCAACAACGGCTTATGGGGAAGCAAAGCCGAAGAGACCCCGCGCGGCGCCTTTAGGATGGGACAGAGGGGAGACCGGGTGTCATATCGCGAAACCGGACGGACGGGAAAACGCAGCGCCCCGGACGAAGTGGCTTTTTTGATCGACGAAGCCCTGAAAAACATCGAAAAAAATGACATCAACGCGGCGGAGGACAATATTCGCACGGCTTTGGTGTTTGACTATGAGAATATGAGAGCTCTCACCATTCTGGGACGAATATTGTTTGTCAAAGAGGAATACCCGCAAGCCGAAGACGTCTTTCGTCGCCAGTTGGAGATCGAGCCCGATGATTCCACTGCCTTGAATAATCTGGGTTCCACGCTGGTCAGACTCAATAAATTGCCCGAAGCCATAAAATATACCGCCAGATCTCACGAACTCAGTCCGGAATCACCGGAGATAATGCTTAATCTGGCAGGTCTGTACTCAATGACCGGAGATAAAAAAAAGGCGGTTGCGCTGCTGCGTAAAGTCTATAAAATAATCGGTTCCGCCATGATAACGCTGTCGAGCGATGAAAGCTTCGACAATATCCGCAATGATCCTGAATTTATCGAACTGATGACACAGGTGATGAACAACTCTTATAAGATGGAACAACGCAAACCATGAGCCGTATTAATGTATTGCCGGAAAGCATAAGCAATAAAATAGCCGCCGGAGAAGTAATTGAACGCCCCGCTTCGGTGGTGAAAGAACTGGTGGAAAACTCTATAGACTCCGGCGCCACACGCATAAGCGTGAATATCGAACAGGGCGGTGTCAAACTCATCTCCGTTACCGACAACGGCTCCGGCATGGATCAGGACGACGCCATCATGTGCTTCGAACCTCATGCCACCAGCAAAATTGCCAAAGATGAAGACATTTTCAATATTCTTTCATTCGGGTTCAGGGGCGAGGCGATTCCCAGTATCGCGTCCATATCACGTTTCACCTTGCGCACCCGGACGCATGACGCGCTTGAAGGCACCGAAGTATATGTCCAGGGCGGCAGGATGATAAAAGAACAACCCATGGGTTGCGCTCCGGGGACAGAAATCATTATCCGCGATCTGTTTTTTAATACTCCGGCTCGTAAGAAGTTTTTGCGCGCGCAAAGTACCGAGGAAAAACATATCCAGGAATCTTTAATGATGCTGTCTCTGCCGTATCCGCAGATTACTTTTGAACTGTTTATGGATGGTCGCCGGGTATTCTCCTCTGCCGCTCACGACACCCTTACTCCACGGCTTAAAACTTATTTCGGCAGTGAACTTGCCGATAACCTGCTTCCGGTCAGCTTCAGTGACAGTGAGATCAGCATCGATGGCTTCATCGCCCGCCACGGCTTTTCCCGGAACAGTCGCCGCGAACAACGGGTATTCGTCAACGGTCGCCCGGTCGAGGCTCTGGCGGTATACAACGGTATCCGCGACGGCTACGGGTCACTGGTGGACAAGGGACGTTTCCCGCCAGTGGTGCTTTTCCTTCGTGTCGATCCGCAAATGGTGGACGTCAATGTACATCCCGCCAAACGCGAAGTGCGTTTCCGCAAAAGCCGCAATATAACCAACGCGGTATGCGAAGCTATTCGTATGGTTCTGCGCAACAGCTCAGCTCCGACGGTATCGGTGGATTCCAGTTTGTCATTGAAAAACATTCTCGATGGCGTGCGTATAGATTATGCCCCAAGAGAAGAAAATCTCACTTTTGAATTTCATGAGGGACATGATGAACCGCGGGAAAATCAACCGGTACGGCCTGTACCTTCATTTCGCGGCTTTCCCGCTTCCAGCGTTTTCGCACGTCAGTCGCAAAATGAAGCGGAAACGATCAAGGCAATACCTGATGACACAGGTGAAAACACTCCTCCTGTCCACGCTGAAAGTCCGGATCAGACGCCGTCAGCGGCGGTGCCGCCGCCGGATAACGTGAATATGATCGAATTCACCGGCTTCGGTGATCTTCAGATACTCGGTTTTCTTGACCGTACCTACATCTTATGCGTCGCCGCCAACGGCATGGTCATAATCGATCAACACGCGGCGCACGAACGGGTAATGTATGAGAAACTGCTCAAGGCGGCCGAAGATAAATCTATACTGTCGCAGCAACTTTTGTTGCCGGTCACCGTGGAATTGTCCCGCTCCGAAGCGGCGTTTATTGAAAAAAGACGTGAACTTTTTGAGTCTCTCGGCTTCGACGTCGAAGCCCTGGGCGACACCACCGTCATGGTCAACGCCATTCCTGCTTCGATGCACCAGAACAACGCCGGAACCGTAATAAAGGACATGCTTTCGGATCTGGTCGAGGACGGCAGAGTCAATAAAGACCTTGACCTCGCGGCGGTCGCTCGCGCATCGTGCATTGCCGCCGTAAAAGCGCATGATCGTTTGACTTTTGAAGAAGCCCGCAGTTTATTGCGGCAGATGGCACGTTGTGAACTGCCGTATTCGTGTCCTCACGGCAGACCCACCGTTATCAATGTCTCTTATAAAGAACTGGAAAAACGTTTCGGCCGTCGATAAAAAGACCAGGGGGATGCAGACCTGCACATTGTTACATTTAAGGAAAAAATAGACCAGTATTTTATGCGGTATTATTTTGCAGATTGAATTGAGTTTGCCGTAACAGGAGTTATAATTTTATTTATAAGTGTGTAAATTCAGGAGTTAATAATGTATAACCGTAAAAGATTTTTGTTTGCCGGGGGGTTGATCGGGATAATTTTATTCTCCTGGTGGTATGGTTTCAGGGCATTTTTTTCAGAAGATGACGACGCAGCCAAAGATCCGGTCGTGACGGTATCAAATAAATGGTTGGAGCTGGCCGCTGCCGGCGAGGTGGATGAGTTGGCAAAGTTCACCCGCAGCGGAAATCATGAGGCATTTTTCGAGCGCTACCAAGCGGATACGTCAAGCCTGGGGACAGTGGAATCAAGACGTTTCATACGTAAAAGCAGTTATAACGGCAATCAGGGCAGACTGGTCGTTACTGAATACGCCGCCAGGCTTAAAAACAAATCGCGACCCGTAAATGAAAAAATCTTCATGTTGGAGAATTCCGGCAACAAGCAGATACCTTATCTGGTAATAGACGCCAGATATATAGTGCCACTGCCGTACCTGACGGCCAACGGAACTAACTATGTATATAACGCTGCCAACGCCACAGCGGGAGATCCTGAAGCTCTTGCCCAAAAGTGGTTTGCCGATTTAGACTCCGGGCAATTGGAGAAATGCGCATATATTACGTTCCCTAAAACAAATTTTGATCGGGGACGTTTTTTCTTTGATATAAGCAAAGCCCCTATGGATTTTCGTTTTCATGAACTATTGAAAAATATCCATAAAGATGGATGTCCGTCAAGCCGTACCACCATTGAAAAAAAATATTGGAATGGCATTCCCGGGGCTTCAAAGATCGAGGTGTTCTGCCTGACCAGCCGCGCCCGCTACAAGGATTACACCCGTACCGAACGCGTCTGGGCATATAAAGATAACTATTATCCGGAACCGACATGGATGCTCTATGGGGCACGCTTCGGCAAACCTGTACCGATTAAAAAAAATACAGTCAACATTAACAGAAAAAGGGGGTTGGAATGATACGTAAGGAATCAGAAAAAAGAATCTGGGGCATGCCGCTTTATTCTATTGCGGTCGGACCGTGTTTGGAACGTGGCGAAATTCGCGGCAAGGCAAGAGGATTTATCGCCATAGGAGATATTGCCGTTGGAGTAGTGGCAATTGGCGGAATGTCACGTGGAATATTATCTCTGGGCGGGCTATCCATAGGAGTTGTTTCCATAGGCGGATTAAGTCTGGGTGGACTGGCGTTGGGCGGGATGGCATTGGGAATAGCCTCCATTGGCGGGCTGGCTGTAGGATTAGCGGCGGCTTGCGGCGGCGTTGCATTGGGATACAACGCGACAGGAGGCGTGGCCATAGGTAAAGTGGTTAAAGGCGCTTTGGAAATAGTGCTGTTTAAATGACAATTGCGTTTCGGCGCCGATAAATCGACGGGACTGACAAAAAGCAAAAAAAAGAAAAAAGCCGCCAAACTCAACCGGCAGTGCCGGGATGCTGACTGCCACAGGCTAAACGCATTCACCTGCAACGACTTACAACTCACCAAGGATTGACATGTCCGCAATATTTTCTTCTGAGCGGGCGGAAACGATACGAAAGAAAAAATATTGCAGCCGATACTTTTGTCTGTCTCCTCGAATAGGCTAGGAGGGGGGATTTTTTTTTTGAATGCTATGTTATATTGCTATGGTGATGTAACGGTTTGAGTGATATTTGGTTCATTGCCATTATTGGGTTTTGTGGACTTCCAGAATTGCATGTCGTAAAAAATACGGTAT
>JAFGXT010000115.1 GCA_016936495.1 Victivallales bacterium | reverse complement strand
CCCTGACGGGAAGGATACGTGGAGAAAAAAACTGCGCGCTTCTCCTCCGGAGATTCTTTATAGCGCTTGTTTTTTTAAACTGAAGCTACGCTTCAGAGGGAATCAAGAAAAAACAAAACTGTCGCACTTGTAATTTGAATCCGGCGCGAACAAAGCATCTTCCAGCGGAAGCAATTCTGGTTCCCATAGCCATTCCCATTCCAATGATACTGGATGGGGGAAAGAGCTCGGAACGGAGAAGATCCAAGAATGGGACAATCGGGATGTTTCCAAGCCCTGGCAAAACGGATGTGACTTTCAGCAAAGAGTTAGCCAACCGTGCTTGCGGCTGTGAATAGAGAAAGTACTTCGTATGGCTAACGTAACAAATGTAAAGGAAGAGATGCGATGCCGGGTGGTGTGAACTCTCTTAAAATCGAGCATTCTCCATAGGCAGAACATATCTCATATTATTTAAGAATAAGTGCCTATGATTTTGGAAGAACGGTTTATATTCGGCCATGGTCGGGAAGTTTTTTTTGACTGATTTGCGCTGGCTGGCTTCCTTGTTGCCTCGAACAACTATGGAAAACTTGCCGCCTAGGAAAGTACTCGGATGGGAAGCCTTTATATCGCTCGCGCGAAACAGGAGTTTTCACTTTGATCGTTGAAAATCCTGTTCTCATATCACGGCTCCATGTGCGAAACGGTCTTTATATGACCGGAGAGGCATTTCATTGGGGACTAACATATTAGCGGCGGTATCCCGGTTTACATGTTTCCGTTAAAAATATATTGTAAACTCTGACAAGCATCTCCCCTGATTAAGGAGCCGGAGTTCCTTGGGGATTTCCTGCTTCCACTCTGATGTGTTACTGGTTTTTACTGACGCTTGCGGAGTGATTTAGACCGAAGGTCCATAAATTTAATGTCCGAGACGATTCCGATAATCCTTGGGGGCGATGTTGTAGATTTTTCTGAACTGCCGGGAAAAATAATTGGAGTCGGCAAACCCGGTCTCTTGCGCGATAGTTGTGATTGAATCATTGGTTTTCAATAAAAGTTCGGCCGCTTTCAAAATTCTTACGCGAATAAGATAGTCGATCGGAGAATGGCCGGTGGCCCGTTTAAACACCGGCAACAGAGTACTGGGAGCCATGGCGGCGATTTTGGCGATATCCGTTATTTTCCAATTACGCTGATATTCCTTTTCCAACCGACTGATCACTTCGCCCAGTCGATTGAGCTCGCGTACCATGGGGTTTTGACATTTTGCGTATTCCCTGGAGATCTGAACGAATATTTCGATGGTTTTGGCCAGTAGCAACAGATCATAACCCGGCGCGGCGTTATTTAATTCCGTTAACATGCCATGCAGCATCTTATTCACCGGCAATAGCGCCTCGGAAGAAATATGCAAATGACTTTGAAACCGATGATAGCGGCGATAGTTCGGCTCAAAAAGAAAAAGGGCATTATAGCCAGGCAGTGAACGCAAGCTTTTTAAATGATTCTTCAGATAAATATCGTCAAACATGATATTCGAAAACGAAAGGTCATGCCTCTCAATAAAATAATGCTCCGTATTGCCCTGAATCAGAAAAATATCGCCGGCGACCACCTTGTATTTTTCATGATCGATCCAGTGAGTACCGTATCCGCTGGTGATGACGATCAGTTCCGCTAAATTGTGAGTATGGCGAATATCGGTCAAGTCATGCTCATGCTGCATGGCACTGTCGCCGGAGATATGCTTTACCGTAATCGGATAACAATCGGCGCGGAAAAAATCTCTTCTATCGGCTACTACCGCTTTCATGTTCTGCCTTGTCTCTTGTTTCGTAATATCGTGCTAATAATTCATAATATCGTCAAGGACGAAAAAGAAGCAAGGGGTATATTAATAAAATATCAGAAATCTTTTTTACGTTAAACAAAAATGGAGATTATTAAAATGGCAGGAACATTCAGATTTTCATTCGGTCCATGGAACATTCATGAAGGCGCAGATCCGTTCGGCCCAGAAGTCCGCAAGACCATTGACTTCAATGCCAAGCTGGCGCTTTATAAAGAAATTGGGTTTGATGGAGTGCAATTCCATGATGACGATGCGGTTCCGAATATGGATCGGATGTCTCCGTCGCAAATAATCAAGGAAGCCGGGGAACTGAAGCAGGTGCTTGATAATCATGGATTGACGGCCGAATTTGTGGCTCCTCGCTTGTGGATGGATTCACGTACCATTGATGGCGGATATACGTCTAACGATCCGGCATGTCGCCGTTACGCGATTGAACGCAGTTTGCGGACTATTGATATTGCCAAAGCCTTGGGAACTCGTAATATTGTGTTGTGGCTGGCGCGCGAAGGCACCTATATCCGCGAAGCCAAGGATTCGGCATGGGCGGTCGAGCGGATTGCCGAAGCCATACAAACCATGCTTGATTACGATGCGGAAATCCACATCATGATCGAATCCAAACCTAACGAACCGATGGACCATACGTACATTCCGACCATCGGCCATGCCATTGGGTTGGGCTTGCTGACCACCGCCCCGCAACGCATCGGCTGCCTGATCGAAAGCGCCCATGCCATCCTTGCCAACCTTGATCCGTCCGACGAAATGGGCTACGCTTTGGCTCACAAGAAGCTTTGGAGCGTTCATCTTAACGACCAGAACGGACTGAAGTTTGACCAGGATAAGACGTTCGGTTCGGTTGATTTGCGCCGGGCATTTAATCAGGTGAGAATTCTGGATAAACATAATTTCGGCAACAATGGCGAATGGGTCGGTCTTGATGTCAAAGCCATGCGGACGCAAAAAGATAACGTCGCCTGCAAACATTTGAGCAACAGCCGGAACATCTTTTTGAAATTGCTGGAAATAAGCCGTTCGATCAGCAATGAGATGATTAACCAGCTGAGAAACGAGCGCGATTATGAAGAGTTGGATCTGTATATCATGAATTCGCTGCTGGGTCGGTAACGTAAAGGATTTCGGCACGGTCGGGGGCTTATCGGACGTGAATGATCTATGCTAAAAAGCTACGGTAGCATTATGCTTAACGCTTGAGTGGTTATCCAAGCCAATTTGAACTTGTCCAATTGATGGAAACATGTTTACTGGAATATCCCGGTTTACATGTTTATTTTCAGGAAAACATGTTAAAAAGCGACAGAGGACTCTCCGGATCAAGGAGCTGGAGTCCCTTGAAGAGTTCCTGTTTTCACTTTGGTCTGCCACAGGCGTTTATCTGCATATTATAATTTTTTTCCATATCGTTCTTGCATAATATCCATATCGATATTATTTATATATCCATAAGATGGAGAAAGTATATTGTTAAGCACCAGAGTTAAGATCATTGATGCGATTCGGATTGGAAAGAATAATTTTTCCAAGAAAGATGTTTGCACCCATTCCGGCGTATCGTGGGGGGCGATGTACAAAATCGTGGATACGCTGCTTGCCGAAGGTGTTGTTTTTACCCGCAATGAGAAACCGATCGGGCGCGGCCGACCCAATGTGCCGTTATGCATCAATCCGGCAGCCGCCTGTTATTGCGGCATTGACATCGGGGCGCACAGTACCAAAATACTTTTCGTCGATCTTAACTTCAATATCCTTTATCAGGAAAAGGTAGAGACACTTTTTTACTCCGACGAAGAAAATTTTTTCAAATGGCTGGCGGAATGTTTTCGTAACACGCAGATGCACAGCGGCATTGCGGATGATAAAATCAACGCAGTAGGGTTGTCTATTTCCGGCACGGTGGATTCCGAACATGGTATTATTGTTTCCGGGGCAAACTGGGGAATGACGCGCGGTGCCAATCTACCGGTTACCAAGTTGGCGTCAGCAATCCGGCATCCGGTTTGCGTCTATTCGACGCAAGTGGCGGCGGTTTTGGCGGAATATCACTTTGGTAAAGAGGCTGGACGCGGCAATCTGGTAACGATCGGTCTCGGTGTGGGGATCGGGTCAGGAGCAATCGCCAATCACATGCTATTGGTCAGTCATCCCAGCCGTCTGGTCGGTTATATCGGTCATATTCTGATTCCAGGGAACGATCGCGACTGCGTCTGCGGATGGCATGGTTGCCTGGAAGCGTATTCCGGCGGCGACAGTTTGCTGAAGGCAATTGCGAGCCGGACTGATATCCGGTCGGCAAAAGATATTGACCTTGCGGCGGCTTCAGGAGACCCGGTAGCGATTGAGATTATGGACACGGCCGCACGTTACAATGCGATTGGCGTAGCCGGCATGATCCAGCTCTATTCTCCGGAAGCGGTGATCTTCTCCGGCGGTCAGGTGCGGCGCGAGGGTTATCTTTATCGGCAGACGCTGGTCGAACTGAAAAAACTGCTGCCGCCTAACCGCCGGGATTGTATTTTCGATATTACCAAACTGGGCGAATTTCAGTCGGCGCTTGGTGCCGCACGTTTGGCTTTTGAAAAATTCTTCTAAAAATGTTCTCCCCCAGTTGACATTTGTTCGATTCGTTTATATATTTATATCCAAATAGATATTATTAAAAAAATTAAGAAAAAGGAACGGGAAAAGATGATTACTTCGGAATACGTCAAAGAATATGCCAGGAAAATGGGAGCGGATCTGGTCGGGATTTCTCCGATGAGTCGGTTTGAAGGAGCGCCCAAACAAATGGACGCCCGCTATATTTTCCCTGGAGCCAAGTCGATGATCGTCGTTGGCTTTCGAATTGCCCGCGGAACATTGCGGGGGATTGAAGAAGGCACTTTATTCAGCAATTATCCGTCGATGGGTTATGCGGCGTTGAATCAAGTCTACGGTCCGATGGTTTTATGGAATCTGACGCGAATGTTGGAAGATGAAGGGCACGAAACGATTCCGATGCTTAACGCCAACGGCGGCGAAGCGGTTAACTCGGTGACCGGAAAATTCCGTAAGGGTTGGAGCCGTCCGGCGACCGACGGCAAACCTTATCCTGATGTGCTGGTACATTTTCGTCTAGCGGCTTATATGGCGGGGCTTGGCGAGATCGGCTGGAGTAAGATTTTCCTGACACCGGAATTCGGTCCGCGACAACGTTTTGCCATTCTATTGACCGATGCGGATTTGGAACCTGATCCCATTTACGAAGGCAAAATCTGTGACCGTTGCAAACTCTGCGTAAAGCACTGCATGGGTAAGGCGATCAGCAAAGACGAATCGATCAAAGTTACAGTAGCCGGACATGAGATCGAGTGGGGCAAGCTCGACGAACTGGCGTGCGAAAAGGGTATTCAGGGCGGAAAAAACGGTGAACTTAATCCCTTTGATGGCGACTATCCCCGGCAATACGGTTATGGTCGTGCCATTGAAGGTGCCTGCGGTTGCATTCGTGCCTGTATGGTTCATCTGGAAGAACGCAAGAAGATCAAAAATCTGTTCCATAATAAATTCAGAGACAAACCGCAATGGACTATTGATCGCAGTAAGCCGTATGAGCTGTCGCAGGAAGTGGTGGACTTTTATGAGAAAAACGGCATGATCGAAGATTTCGACGAGTACATCAAGTATAACGAACGCGATAATTACGGCACCGGGAAAAACAAGGAAGTCATCAATCCGTTAATCGACTAAGTGGACGGCGATTGGGGGAGAATAACCGTGGAGGTAGTATGCAATTTGCCGTTGGATATCAGCAGCCGGAGAATGGTGAAGCTTTTTCGGACATTGTCGCGGATTATCGTGCCGCGGTCGGCGAGGTCTATTTCCCTTGGGTCGGAACACCGTCCGGACGTCCGATGCTGGGGCATTCCGGCGACTTGGACGCTCGTCGGGAGCAGGAGGGCGAATTGCAGGTGCTGCGCCGCCTCGGCATCAAGCTGGATCTGTTGCTCAATGGCAACTGCTATGGCGGGCGCGCCGTCAGCCGCGAACTGGAGGGCGAAGTTATCAGTATCATTGACCATCTTGGTGGGCTGAATTTGTCGCCGGAGATTGTTACCACGGCTTCTCCGGCGATTGCTCACATGCTAAAAAAACATTTTCCCCAAATCGAGGTTCGCGCCTCAGTCAATATGCGCATCGGCACCACTTCCGCCATGGGTTATGTGGCTGATCTGTTCGACAGTTTTTATCTGCAACGCGACCGGCAGCGTAATCGTGTCTATGTCACCCAGGTTCAGGACTGGTGTCGCGCTAATGGCAAGAAACTATGTTTACTCGCCAACAGCGGCTGCCTGCGGTTTTGTCCGGGACAGACTTTTCACGATAACCTGATCGCCCATAGCGCGGAAGCCGAACGAATGGACAACCTTAGTGACTGGAATCCGCACGTTTGCTGGAATCTTTACCGCAAATCGGAAAAATATGCGGAATTTCTCAAATCCACCTGGATCCGCCCCGAAGACCTGCTTTTATATGAAGGTATCGTGGACACGGTCAAGCTTGCCACCCGTCAGCATGCGCATCCGCGTATGGTAATCGGGGCATATGCCAACCGTTGCTTTAACGGCAATCTGCTGGAACTGACCGAGCCGGGATTTGCCCCGGCGTTTGCTCCGAACTTCATTGATAATACGGCGTTTCCGTCGGACTGGGCTGAACGTTCCGCCAATTGTTCTGGCGCCTGTGATCGTTGTGGCTATTGCGATAGCGTATTAAAAACCGTGTTGAAATCGTATGCCGATCTTTAGGGAAGATAAATAAGCATCATGCCTATTAAAATCACAGAGCAGGACGGCGAACGGTTGATCGTAATTGATCACCCCGCATGGTACGCGAAAATTGTGCTTACTAACAACGCAAATATGATTTGCTTGCGTCATATACCGTCCGGTCTCGAACTGTTGCGCACTCCGCTTTCGCTGGAGGAGTTGCGCCGGACACCGGAACGTTACGGCATGCCATTGTTGTTTCCGCCGGGTCGGATTGAAGGCGGATGTTTCCGCTGGAATGGTCAGGACTATTCGTTTCCTCTGAACTCCAATGATTCTAATTTACATGGTTTTTTGCTGGGGCGGCCGTGGGCGTTGGCGGAAACGCGGGAGCGCGACGGCGAACTTATGGTTGCCATGATTTATGAACACGGTAAAAGCCAGCCGAATTTTGCAGGATTTCCTCATGAGTTCCGGCTGACACTCATCTATCGTTTTACCGCTGTCGGGGTGATACAGAAGACTGGCCTGACTAATCTAAGCCATAAACCGATGCCGTTCGGTCTGGGCTATCATACGGCTTTCCGGTTGCCATTTGGACCTTATTCTATTGAAGCCGAGCAGCGTTGCCGGGTCATGGTAACTACCGGGGACGGCCGCTGGGAGATGTCCCCGGAACGGCGGGTGCCGACCGGTCGCCTTTTGCCGTTGGCGGCGGATGAGCGGTATAATTGCGGACAGGCGGTAAAAGCTATTTTGCCGGGGCGATTATATCCGGCGGTTTCACAGATGCCTGACGGCAGGAAATTCCGAGGTTCTATCATCGAGTCTCCTGCAGACCATGCCCGGCTAATCTACGAAGTAAGCGACGAGTATCATCTATGGGCCTTATGGAACGATGGCGGCGGCAAAGGCTTTTTCTGCGTCGAACCGCTGACCTGGATGAGTAACGCGCCGAACCTGAATCTACCACCGGAAACTACCGGCCTGCGTGTTCTTGGCTCTGGCAGCAGTAGAAGTATACAGGCCAGTATTCAGCTTATCGGCTGATGATCAGAAAATAACGAGACGAAACCATATGTCCTTCGATTTCTAATCTGATTGTTATAACAGACGAACCAGTGTATGCGCTTCACTCAACTTTAAAGAGCGGAACACCTTGCGCATATATCATCGGCACATATGGTTGGTTGAGCTGAAATTCCGGGGCTGAATTTTGTACTTCAGGACTAACTAATTCGCTAATTTTTTCGGAATGTACTTGATAAGTTGATCCGACAAGGACAAGGTATTTTTCAATGGATTCATTATTGCGCCTTTACTTTTTGACAAAAATATAGGAGTCATGAATCCGTTACATCAAGTCTCCTGATTTTTATGGGACGGCTATGCTTCATTTTCGGAGTTGTTTGCTTTTTCGATGTCAGTAGCAACATATACATTGTTACGATATTCGCGTGGCGACATGGCAAATTTTTTAGAAAATATTTTGGAAAAATAGTTACTATCCGAAAAACCGCATTCCACAGAAATATCTGATATACGCTTGTGGCTGCTGTGAAGCATTTCAGCGGCGCAATTCAAACGCGTTTGCATGATATAATGTTCAGGGCTCATTCCTACCGTCACATTAAAAAAGCGTTGTAATGAACGAATCGACATTCCTGAAAAACGTGCAACATCGCAGGGGCGCAGCTTTTTCTGACAGTTATTCCGTATATACTGTAAAATGCAATCAATTTTCAACATCTCATCGTATGCCTCTGAATTCGACAATCCAGCGTTACGGAGTAGTACTTGGATAAATTGGAAAAAAAACGTTGTCATCAGAATATCCCAGCCGGATTGTTTCAGATGCCATTCAACTTCAATGTCACGGGAAAGAGCATCCAGCTTATCAAGAACAACTCCTTCAAAATGCAGACAATTGTTGAAACGCAAATGTTCTGGATACTGCTGTGAATTTTCAAAAAAAGCACGATACACCGCATTGTTTCTCAATTTTTCCAACGAAATATACAGGCGTTCCGGCTGATAAAGGAAATTAACGATTTCCAGATTCTTTATATGGCTGTACCAATGGACATCGCCAGGGCGAATCAGATATACGTGACCGCGCGAAATGCGGTATTGCCCTTTTTCCGTTTCATGAAGTCCGGTACCTGAACGGACAAAAACTAATTCATGAAAATCATGTGAATGCTTTATATCCGTTTCTGCGTAGTAATGGCGTTGCCGAATTACAAGACCGCATGGATTGTCAGTGAAATGTTTTGTTGATGTTATAAGAGCAAAAGTTTTAGCGTCGTTCCCCATTAAAATTCTCATTTTAGTGTATTCATGGATATTTGGCGTTAAAGTACCTTATTTTGTCGTACTAATCAAGGTTTTATCCAGAAAAACACTGTATAATATAGATATTAATACACGTAGAGTTTTAACGAATCGACCGACAGTCATGAAGCATATCGAGATGCTTGGGCTAAACTGCCAGGAACCGAAAAGAGGGAACAAAATGTACAATTATATATCTACGCATAAGCGAATGAATAGCGAAGAAAAACTTAAGGCAAATCGCACGCACGGTTTGGTCGATGGCGGGAGGTCAATGAGGCACAACTTGTTGCGGTTCAGGGATTTCACTTTAATAGAACTCCTTGTTGTAATTGGTGTTATTGCTATCCTGGCGGCGATGCTGTTGCCAGCGTTGAATACAGCACGTGAAAAAGCTAAAGCGATAATCTGCGCTAATAATTTGAAAGGAATTGGAACTGCATGTGTGTTTTATGGGAATGATTACGAAGATTATTATACTCCGTGTTTTATGACTAATTGGAATTATTCCCTTCTGTATCCTTATCTTCAAAACGAAAAAATATTTGAATGCCCTAGTCTTTTGCCTCCCGATGGACATATTACTTATATTACTCAAACTAAAACTGCGAGGGTAGGGTACAGCGAAAACCTTCAGGTTGGAGGAAGGGCAAACGACACAACATATCCGCTTCATAAATTTACTCAAATACGCAAGCCATCAGAGACTGGAGTTTGGCTCGACCACAGTTGCCCTGATGCCTCCGCTGGACGCTTTGTAATTCTTGCCGGAGGGCACCGTTATCGGCATGGAAAAAAATTAAATTTGCTGTTTTTTGATGGTCATGTAAATAATTACAGCAGCGCTGACTCTATTGCAACCCAATTTATATGGAATCCAAGTAATTAATTTTTTCGCTTGCGATTAAGTTATTCCGTAATAGTTATTAAATTTTTTTAATAAAACTTTATGAACAGAAAAACTTAAATGGTATATCGCTTTTCCGCGAAGATTATAAAATGTTATTATTTCAAGCCCAAAACAGTTTCTTGTCATTAGTAAAGATTTCGTATCAGAAAGTTAAGGTTGAATGACGATGGATTTTTGGGGGGAAATCTCTCGGTTGATCGGATCGTTTTGCCGCCAGCTATGGAACAAGTAAAAAGAACAGAAATGTTGAAAATATGAACATAGATTTGGTCAATGAATAATATAAAGAAAAACAATCAAAGTGTAAGAATCGATACCAGATGTATGTGTAGGCTCGTATGTTGTAATAAATAGAGGCTTTTGTCAATAAAAAAAAATCAAAGGAGGTTCCAAGCACAATGAAAAAGAATGAACAACAAAACAGTAGGCTCGAGAAATTGTCGGTTTTTTTCGGGGGAAAGAACTTTTCCCGATTAAACCTTTACAAGACAGAGAGGAAAACAATGAAAAAACTTCTAAGCGCAGTATTCACCCTCGTAATCGCAAACTCCGTTATGGCAAATCTGCCCGCGAGCAGAGCAAGAATCGATGTATCAAGCAACAAAAAGTTTGAATTATTTCCGGTTGAAGGTGGAAATATGACAAACATCATCTGGGGAAATCAGGAAGATAGAAAGTTTGCCGTGTTTGGTCAGTCCGGCAATCTTTCCGAAGATAAATGGATGGAAGTGAAATTTTCATTTATGTCTGACAGCGATGGAATAGTAAGTCTCACATTACGTGGCATGAGTCACAGATCCAAAGATAAGAAAAATCGTAATATCCTGTGGGTGATTTACGACGCAGTGGAAATCAATGGAGCTAAAATCAAAAATGGTAATTTCTCCAAAGCCAGAAATAACCGCCCGACTTCATGGAGTGGTGACCATACCCTCTATATTACCGAAGGAGAAGACTTTAAATTCGGTGCAGCCGGAGTAAAATCTTGGCATGACAAAACTTTCCGGCAGAACATAGCGGTCAAAAAAGGCGAAAAAGTAACCATCACAGTTTATGCCAAATCCGGCGGCGCGGAAGAAGCCACTGAATAAGTTTTCAAATTATTAAGACTGAGTAAAATATTTCGTATTGGAAAGTTAAGGTTGAATGACGATGGATTTTTGGGTGAAATCTCCCGGTTGATCGGATCGTTTTGCCGCCAGCTATGGAACAAGTAAAAAGAGCAGAAAAGTTGAAAATATGAACATAGATTTGGTCAATGAATAATATAAAGAAAAACAATCAAAGTGTAAGAATCGATACCAGATGTGTGTGTCGGCTCGTATGTTGCAACAAATAGTGACTTTTGTCAATAAAAAATCAAAAAAATTTAAAGGAAGCTCTAAGCACAATGAAAAAAAATGAACAACAAAACAGAAGGCTCGAAAAAATGTCGGATTTTTTCGAAAAAAACAACTTTTTGAGACTAAATATTTGCAAATCTTTGATTGTCCTGACGTTGTTGTCCGTGCTTTGTCAGTTTGAACTCTTGGCCGTTGCTGGAGTACTTAAAACTGATATTCCGTCAGAGACCGGGCAGAATAAATTAATTAGGCTTCCTGAGAGCATCCGGGCATCGCTGTTACCGGTTCATACAGATAAAGCATTACCGCCAGAAATAAAAAAACGTTACCTGCAAGAAATGCCGGGAGAATTAGCCGCATTAAAAAATAAAATTTCTAGCCAGCAAGAGTATTTCCGCAACAATTCATTCCGAATACCGCCAGAGATTCTGGAACGAACCGATAAACGTTTTAAACTGGCATTTCGTCTGGAGCATTTCATCGAACATAATCTTGCAGGAAGCGACAACGACTCGATCCTATTTGCCAAACGCGGTTTACGAGATCTGGCTCTCTTCTACCGTTATTTCGACGAAGAGGCTGCTTATGCCGAAAAGATAAATCATCTTTCCGAACCGGTAATCGTGTCCGTACGAGATTTTGGGGCAAAAGGTGATGGCAAGACTGACGATACGCTGGCCATTCGCTTAGCGCTGGAAAAAATCGCAGCCAGCAATAATACCCCGCATAAATTGTTTTTCCCCCAAGGAATCTATCGCATTGCCACCCCTTCTCCGCTGAATGAGTACATACAGAATGTTTATTCCGATATTCCCGAAGATAAAATCAGGCTCTGGTTTTCGCGTGAGGGAGGAATAAATATGGTGCTTCAAAACCTAAAAAACGTAACAATTTGCGGCGAAACATCGGATACGCAACTGGTATTCGACAATGAACGTCCCGGCATTATCATTGTCGGATGTGAGAATGTCAAAATACAACGATTGGCTTTTCGATATTCCAGCGAAATTGCAATGACCGGAACCATCGTAGCGTTTGATATGGAGAAGAAATACCTCATAATGGATATCGAATCTGGGCCAGCACCGGACGAAGAAGAGTGGGCTGCCATTCAGACCTCCACAGGTCAGGCCTGCGATTTGGCAGGAAACCTCACCAAATTTGGTTCGGACATAAAATGGGCGAAAAAATTTGAAAAATTGGGGCCGCAACGATATAAGCTTCATTTCGAGTCATCGCGCTTTGACGCGAAGCCAGGTTCGCGAATTGCTTTCCCGCTTCGCAAAAATTCGGTTGTTGCCTGTCGCATCATGTTTTCAAAGTTCTGCTCTCTAGAGGATGTTACTTTTTATAATTCTTTTGGTCCGGGAATAAATGTCGGGCACTCATACGGCATTAGTTTACTTCGCACCAGAATCATTCCACTGCCAGGACGGATAATAAGCAGTGCAGCGGACGCAATCATCTGTCAGCAAAATCATTTTGGCGTGTACCTTCAGGATTGCCTCTTCCAGAATATGGGTGATGACGGATTCAACAATTTCGGCAGAGGAACGCCTATTTATGAATTCAATGGCAAGTCTTTTTCGGTCAATCTTGGCGGTAGCGGCAAACTTATTAACTCTCGCGAGGTTGTGCCAACCGATAAACCGATTAAACTCGCTCCTGAACATTATATCTACATTGTTGATGCTCAAAACGGACAAATCAAAGGGGAAGGCATGTTGACCGCAATTCGTCATGCGAAAAACATCTCAGGACATTTGTTAGTAGAATTTGAACTTGATCGTGAAATTAACAAAGACACGGTTTCTGTTCGTCAGTTGGAACCTGATTTACCTTATGCTGAGTTGTTCCGCACAAGAAACATAAGCAACGATCCGGACGATATATTTTTCTTCCATGAGAGTGGAGTCGGTGCTGTCATTTCCGGATGCCGAATCGGTAACAACCGTCATAATGGACTAACCATCCAGTCGACCTGTTGCTTAGTTGAAAAAAATACAATCGGCAATTGCAGTACTTTCGGCATTCGCATTGGAGCTTATTCCGGCGGATGGAAAAAGTGGGCAGAAGCGCCAGTTCCATATAATATAATGTTAAGCGATAATAAAATATATAATGCAGTGTCAGGTATAAGATTGGACTATTTTATTCGCCGTAGCACATATCCCCGGTTATTGCCGTTACGCGACATCATAATCTCAGGAAACCATATTTCAGATTGTGATAATGCCATATGGATTCGCAATGCCTTGAACGTGATATTCTCGAACAACACATTCGACCGCAACTTGAATTTTAATATCTTATTATCCGACAATATCATTTGGGAAAACAATATCGTCAACGGAGTATTACTGCCACTGCCTCCGACTCCGGTATCTTCGCGGGAATCGGTAAAAGAACTGCAACCTGCATGGTTGTTCGGTAAAACAGATAAGCCGCCATTTTACCGTTGTGGTGAGCCCATGAACTTTGAAATCGAGTTAAAGGGGATTGATCCTAAAACACTTAAGCATAAATATTTCATTCAGTGGAAGCGGACTGGCGATGACGGGAAAATCAATGAGGGGAAAATTCCTATCAGCCAACAACCATTGAAAATAGCAACCTCGCTTGACCGTCCAGGTTTTGTTAGGATCGAGGCATGGATTGTTGATGAAAAAGATAAGCCGATTCTAAAGGACTATATCTTCCGTGGGAAACCGGCATCGCAGAGGATCTTCTTTGATGGAGGAGCCGCCGCCGATTGGGAAAAAATTCGCCAGTGCCAGCCGGAACCGGAAGACTTTGACCGTTTTTGGTCTGCGCAAAAAGCAAAACTCGCCGCCATCCCGGTCAGATCAACGCTGAAACAGATAGACGGCCCCGAAGGCATTGATCTATATGAGGTCTCCGTTAGTTGCGCAGGACTGCGTCCTGTAACCGGATATCTGTCCATTCCTTCGGGAGCGAAGACTGATAGTTTGCCAGTGAACGTCCAATTTCATGGTTATGGAACTACAATACCAATCCCGCCGAAAAGTGCTCCGGCTGATCGAATTCGTTTTTCGGTCAATGCCCATGGGTACGACCTGGGAAAAGACAAAGAATATTATAATGAGTTTTTCGCCTCGATCAAAAGTAATTCCCATCGCTATGCCTTTGACCCTGAGCAGAACAAACAGCCAGAAACTTCCTATTTTTATGGCATGGCTCTTCGTGTTATGCGAGCGCTTCAATTTGTGCAAACCTTGCCGCAATGGGATCATAAACACTTGCATGTCTCCGGCGGTAGCCAAGGAGGACTGCAAACGATCTGGGCGGCAGCTCTTGATCCGGTAGTGACCTCATCAAGTGTCGGGTTCCCCTGGAATTGCGATATTGCACAAACTAAACCTCAGACCTTGCGCAATGTCGGAGGATGGATGGTGCAATGGGTTCCCGGATTAGACTATTTCGACGCCTGCAATCACGCCAAACGAATAAAAAGTCCGATAACAATAACCAGAGCTGGACTCGGAGATTATACATGTCCTCCTTCCGGTATAACCGCTATGTATCACAACATTACTGCCCCGAAGACCATTATTTATTATCAGGGGGCACAGCATACATATATTCAACCGGATGCACAACAATATGAATTCAACCACTGATAAGATATCATAATCTGATGATTCATGGAAAAGTTCCATTATCCCAACCAACTACAGAAAGGCAGAGAAATTGTATGTTTCAATCTGAAGAACATAATATTTTACCCGATGCGGAACGGGTACAAACCAAAGCTATTCAAAATTTGATCGACCGCTGTGCCGTTAAGGGTGGGGGGGAAATAGTCTTTACCCCAGGCGATTACGTAACCGGTACCTTGGAGCTATGTAACAATCTGACGCTCCGATTTGAACGTGGTGCACGTCTGCTGGATCAACTGCCGGAAGCGATTACAAATTTTTCAAGAAATCGCCGATTCCTTTTCATGAAGGAACCGCCGGAATTAGGACATTGTTATTGGCATATCAGAAACATGGGATTATGCTCTGCGGTGATGGGATTATTGATGGGCAGGGCGCGGAAATTCATGGTGAGTTCGAACGTTCAGCGCGTCCGCGAGTAGTGTGGTTCGGAGATTGTGAAGACATTTCAATCAGGGGGCTTCAACTCCGGCATTCAGCCTTTTGGATGTGCCATTTTATCTGCTGCCGTAAAATAAGGGTAACAGATATATCCATTTGGAACCATGGATGCCGTAACAATGATGGAATTGACATTGATTCCTGCCGGGATGTTCTGATCGAGGGCTGCAATATTGATTCTTATGACGATGCGATATGCCTTAAATGCGGAACCTTTACTCCTTGTGAAAACATACAGGTGAGAAATTGCCTTGTACACTCTTATTGCGTGGCATTGAAATTAGGTACGGAAACGAATGGGGGATTTCGCAACATCCGCTTCTCTGACATACAGATTCTTCCGTCGGATCATTATAATCCGCAGGGGGCTCCGGACGGCGGTGATGCGCGAGGAATCGCCGGAATTGGACTTATGACTGTAGATGGAGGATTCATGGAAAATGTTTTTATCGAAAATGTATTCATGGCCAGTTCCAGAATTCCATTATTCATTCGTCTCGGAGATCGGCGACGTGCGTTTCCTGGTGCCGAAGCTAATGCTCCGGCTTGGCTTAAAAATGTATTTATGCGTAATATCCGTGCGGAAAAAGCTGAGGCGCGAGGATGCTATATTGCCGGATTACCGGAAAAACATCTTCAGAACATCGTTCTTCAAGATTGTGATTTCGAATTTGCCGGCGGTGGTTTGCCGGAATGGATGACTGCACACATTGCGGAAGAACGTGAAACCTTTCCGACCGGAATGGAATTTGGCATGCTTCCGGCATACGGTTTTTTTATACGCTATGCGAATGGTATATGTTTCCGAAATGTTCGCTTTAGTACACAAGAACCTGATCCCCGTCCTGCGGTTATGACGCAATTTTGTCAAGATGTCAAACTTGAGATTGAAACCCAATAAAGACTTAATATTAATGAGGATAAGCACTATGGATTTACAATGGGAAATTAGTTATTTTGACGCCAATGGGAATGCGCTTTTCAGTAATACCAGAGAATCTGGATGGCTCCGAACAGATAATCGTTATTTTCATCCGGAATTGGGGTTGGAATTTCAAGCGGAATTTTCAACAGGTTTTTCCGGTAGCGAACTGCTTACGGTTCGGGCAAATTCGATCTGTGAAAGCCTTTCCAACCGTTTTCGAACCTTGACTCCACTGGGAGAAACCATTCGCGGTTATGAAGGCGAAACCGGTACACTTCTACTTCCTTACGGTAGCGGATTGCTTTGTCACACTAAAGAAAAAGAACCGGCAGAATATCTGCTTTCACTTTTTTCCGAGCGTAAATGGCAAGCCACATGGGGTAATATGGCTCTGTGGGGATACTTTTCCGGTGAACGGGCTTCACTCGCAATCATTGAAGGCGGAAAATTCGAAACGGATTTACGACTTAGAACAAATTGGGGAGAAAATCATGAATACCGGCTTGATCCAGTTATCAGTCTACGGGAAATTCCAGACGAAACTATATTGAATGAAGATATTACCATCTGTTTCGCAACCATCCCCGGGGATTGGAAGGCAATTGCCCGCTTTTACCGCTCCTACAACCTGACAGTGCGCAAACTGCCGAGATTGGCGGATAAAATGGAAAATAATCATGCGATGGCATATAGCATTGGAGCACTTACCGTTCGTTGTCGCATGTGCGTAAAACCTTTGCCTCCCAAAATTTATGAACAACGTCCGGAAAATGAACCCACACCGCGTATATTCATGAAATTTAACGACGTTATGACTATCGCCAGGGAATTTCGGCGACAGAACGTCGGTCCGGTTGAATTCAATCTGGTTGGCTGGAACCATGGTGGACATGACGGGGCATTTCCACAACTATTCCCCGCCGCAGAGGTTTGCGGTGGAAACTCCGCGCTCAATCAGGTTATCAAAGATGTCAGCAATCTTGGTTATGCGGTTAGTTTACACGATAATTATAATGATGGTTATACCCTGGCAAACAATTTTAATTTTGATGATGTCTGCCATAGTACCGGAGAATACGGAGGCCCAGTGGTTGGCGGTGGCCGACTTGGTGGCGGTCAGGGATACCGAATATGCGCGGAGAAGGCAATCGGGTACGCCGAACGTAATTTTGCTGAAATCAAACAGCGTCTCCCGAAAATTAGCGGTGCATACTACGTGGATGTACTATCGATCATTCCAATGAAAAAATGTTACCATCCGGGACATCCGTTGGATCGGCGCGGCAACGCCGATGCGTATAAGAAAATTATCGGTATGCAACATCATGAGTTCGGGGTGGCCATGTCGGAAGGGGCACGCGATTGGGCGTTTCCCGAACTCGACCGGGCTTACATGGTATATAATAATTTTGACACCGGATATCCATTTGTAGATCAGCATGTTCCCTTGTTTCAAATGGTATATCATGGCTTTTTCCTCTACAACAACAGCCGCAGCGGAGTCAATGCATGGCCTGGCAGTACTGATTATATCTTTAATTATGCCTGGGGTGGGGTTCCGATCGTCTATTTTCACCATCTATTTAATCCAGCCTGGAGTTCTGCAGGCGGCTGGAGTCGCGACCTTACCTTTGAAACTCCGGAAAAATTAACTCGCGATACCACGGTAATTCGAAAAATGTCTGATGACGTTGTGCGTTTTGCACCTCTTCAAACCGAATTCCTGGATGATGTGGTCCATCATTCCACTACACTTATTGAGAGCCAGTTTTCCAGCGGGAAACGACTATGGACTAATCTCTCAAACACGGAGGTAATTACTCCGTATGGACAGAAAGTAGCACCGTTTGATTTTGAAATTCAAAATGAATAACACGCCATGAATAGATGTAAAAATAGGACAAAACAGAAAATGCATTTAATGTTTGCTGATTATTTTTTTATCGTGATAGGTGCGCTCCAAAAGTGCAATACTCTCACTTGAAAAACATGTTATAAATTATTAAGAGCCGGATTCAAATTACAAGTGCGACAGTTTTGTTTTTTCTTGATTCCCTCTGAAGCGCAGCTTCAGTTTAAAAAAACAAGCGCTAT
>JAFGXT010000114.1 GCA_016936495.1 Victivallales bacterium | reverse complement strand
TTTTATCTTGATTATTACCGCGCAAAAAATATGCTTGAGGAGTAAATTATGGCAATCTCTACAAAGAAGATCAGACAGTTCAGGCTGGGAGTGGCGTTTATATTGCCGAATCTCGTCGGATTTCTCGCTTTCACCGCAGTGCCGTTGGTGATAAGCATGTATATGGCGTTCACCAACTGGAATCTGGACATGCATAATATGTTCCGTAATGAGCCGGTGTCTTTTATCGGTTTGCGAAATTTTACCGAACTGCTCAGGGATCCAGACTTTTTCCGTTTTCTAGGCAATACTTTGTTTTTCATGGCGGGAATGCCTTTCGGTATCGCGGGAAGTCTGTTTGCCGCGTTGATGCTTGATCAGAATCTTAAGTGGCGTTCAAACAAAACCGCTGTATCCATACTCGGTTGCATCGCGGTGGTGTTTTCCATTTCGATTATGATGCTGTTGAATTTGGGAACCGGAGCGTTGGCCATTATGATATGCACTATTGCGGGACTGACATTGTTCGGCGGAGGTCTTACTGGACAGTCCTGGTATCGGACTATGTTTTATATTCCGCATTTTACTTCAGGAGTTGCCACTTTTATATTGTGGAAGAAACTTTATGCTCCTGAAACCGGTCCGGTCAATCAGATTATCCGTCCGGTGCTTGAACTTGTAACTCCTTTTGTGGCGGGTATATCGCCCGGCATTGCTTCTGTTTTGGCGGTGGTGTTATATCTTGCCGTAAACGCTATTTTTATTTATGCGGTATGGCGAATCACATTGAACTGGCGCGACAGCGAAATGGGAACGGTCAGCTTGGTGGCGGGAATCGGTATATGTACGGTGATGTTGCTGGTTTCATCCTCTTGGTGTGGCATCGCATGGGCTCCAGCGAGTGCTGTATTTATGACGCTTGCGGCTCTTGCGGCGACAATTGTTTGTGTTGTTCGAGGGCGTGAGTTCCCGGCAGCGGCAGACCGTGGGCTGGGGGATGCGATAATAATCAATGCCGCTTTGCTGATCGTCGGATTCATTCTGGCTGGATTAGCCAATGTCCTGCACTTTCTGCCGCAGCAGGCGGTGGAGACTGGCTTGCGTCCGCCCGAATGGCTCACTGATTATTACTGGGCCAAGCCGTCTATAATGCTCATGGGGCTTTGGGGCGCAATCGGTTCAAATACAATGCTGCTTTATCTTGCCGGATTGTCCGGTATCCCTCAGGATCTTTATGAGGCGGCGGACATTGACGGCGCCGGGTTCTGGCGGAAATTCTGGCATATCACCTGGCCGCAGTTATCCAATATCACATTTTTCGTGTTGATAATGGGGGTGATCGGCGGTTTGCAGGGCGGCTTTGAAATGGCACGTGCCATGACCAACGGCGGTCCTGCCGGAGCTACTACTACGTTGAGTTATTATATTTATACTGAGGGCTTTGCCGCAGGCAGGCTGGGGTATGCGTCGGCGGTGTCATGGACTTTGTTCGCCATGGTCTTTTCCATCACTTTGATAAACTGGAAATTCGGCAATCGTTATACTAACAACTAATATATGGACTGAGATTATGAAAAACTCATCTTTGAAATTATTGATTTTACATTTAGTGCTGTCGGTTATGGCGCTTGCCATGATAATGCCTTTTCTGTGGATGTTGCTTGCCAGTTTGAAAACTCTGGAAGAGGTCGGGCAGGAAAAGTGGATTCCTGAAGTTTTTCAATGGCGGAATTATCTTGAGGTGTTCAATACCAAAGGTATATTTTTCGGACGCTGGTATATAAACAGTATTTTTGTCGCCGCCTGGGTTACTTTTCTTCAGGTGCTCACCAGTTCCATGGCGGCGTACAGTTTTTCGCGTCTGGAGTGGCCGGGACGCGACAAAATGTTCCTGCTTTATCTGGGCACAATGATGCTGCCGGGATTGGTCATGATTATCCCTAATTATCAAATAATGATCTCGTTGGGGCTGGTAGATACCTTTGCCGGTCTTATTGTTCCGGCTGCCTTTTCCGCCTTCGGTACTTTTATGGTGCGTCAGTTTATGCTCGGCATTCCCCGTTCACTTGATGAGGCGGCCGACATCGACGGGGCTTCGAAATGGCAGCAGTTCTGGATGATCTCACTCCCGCTGGCGCGTCCGGCGCTGGTTACATTGAGCATTTTTACTTTTATCGGTAATTACAATAGTATGTTCTGGCCGCTGGTCATGATGAAAACTCCTTATAAGTACACTTTGCCGGTAGGGATGCTGGCTTTTGACTCAAGCCAGGGACAGCAGACCAATCTGCTTATGGCTGCGGTAACGATGAGCATTGTGCCCATGGTGATTCTTTTTATTTTCGCGCAGAAACATCTGGTCAAAGGCATTGTCCTCGGCGGCGTAAAAGGCTGAGGGATCCCAATTGGATTGCCATCGCAAAACAAACCGAAGTTCCAGAGCTGGTCAAATTACTATGAATTGATTTCCTTTCAACAACTACAGCACGTAAATTGTTGATTAGTTTCAAATGTCTTGCTACCGGCATAATGATGTCTTTAGACGAACAAACAATGAAAACGTGAAGACATGAGCGGAAACTTTTGTCATAATATTCTAAGAATCACTTAACGCCATTATCAGTTCTACCGAGCGGATTCCCGAAGGCGGCGCTGGAACCCGCCGGAGTGAGTTCAACAATCTTTTTACCGAGTTATCCATCGCCGCAATCCCGCTGGGACGGGTTATTACAGCAGAAATCACATTACCGGACGCCGACACATTGATTTTTATGGCTACCTCCGGCTGGCGTCCACCGACGTCTTCACGCGCTGGCTGATTCCACTGCGGACGCAAATACGCGCCAATCCGCTGGGCATATGATACCACCATCGAATTAATACCCTGCTGAGGTGTTCCAATCGCCCCCTGCTGACGTTGCAATGCCGCACGTAACTCGGCTTCAAGTTGTTCCCGGGTTTTGGCAGGAGTGGACGTTGTTGTCTTTACCGGTGGATCTCTTCTGATGATATTGGTGCTGACGGTAATATTCGGCGAAGTAACCCGTGTAACCGTTTTGGGTTCGGGTTTTGGTTGAGGCTTCACCACTGTTTTACCCGAGGGGCGAAATGTTGGTTGTGGTTTTGAGGGTATCACTGGTTTTGGTGGTGTTACCGGTTGCTGTGGCTTGATTGGTTCCGGCAGTTTTACTGGTTTTGGCGGAGGAGGAATATCTACAGGTTTTACCGGTTCAAAGGCAGGAGCGGCGGCTGTTTTATCGCCGATATCGGATGCACTGACCAGACGTACCTGCAAGACGGTTTCCGGTTCCGGTTTGAACCATTCGACAATAGCGTACCAAAGCAGCGGTCCACCGATAAACACAATATGCCCGATGATCACTGCCAGTACGATTTTGTGCCGCCGTGAGCCATCGTTAATATTATGTACTGAAACTGTCATAGAACTACTTGCCTTCTCCTTGAGTTACAAGAAAAACATCTGGAAATCCAGATTCTTTGACTATTTTTAACAAATCAGTAACCTCGCCATAAGGCCTGACCCGGTCAGCTCTGACCATAATGTTCACCTTTTTGCCCTGCCGGGACAGATGTTGCAGATCATTGCGCAATTCATCTTCACTGACGATGACTTTGTTATAGACGATTTGTCCAGCGGAATTCAGACTGACATAACGATTGTCCTCGTCCGGCAGACTGTCAGCGTTTATTTCCGGCGGCGACACATTAATGGCATATTCCAGCAGCGGAGCGGTGATCATAAAGATTATCAGCAGCAGGAAAGTCAAATCCAGCAGTGGCGTCATATTGATCTGATCTATCGCGTTAAGTTGCGATCTTACTCGTTTTCTTCTTGCCATCGCGCCATCCTCCCGGTCAGTCTTCGAGCTGTTCGAGCTTCACCCGCGCGATGAACTCTTCAACAAAATTGTCCATATATACAGTTATTTTGCGAATGGTTATGGTCAGGAGGTTATAACCGATAAGCGAGGGGATCGCCACCATCATTCCCACAACCGTAGTGAGCAACGCTCCGCTGACCCCCGGCGCCAAAGCGGCAATATCCGCTTTGCCTTGCGCGGCAAGTCCGCAAAACGCCATCATCACACCCCAGACCGTCCCGAATAATCCGAAAAACGGGCTTACACTTACCGCGGTGGCAAGCAGACCGATGCGCTCTTCGAGTTTCATGACCTGATTGGATACTTCGCGTTCGAGAACGGCTCTGACCGCTTCAAGCTGTGCTTCTGAGAGTTTTACTTTGCGCATATTCTGATGAGGCGAGGCGACCAGTTCTTCGGGTGTGAATTTATTGTATTCTATAAGTTTTTCGGTGCCGTGTTCGTATACTTCAGCCAGCGGTCCGCGGCACATATCCGCTTCACGGATAAAGGCGACTATTGATTTGTCCGCGCGAAATTTGTCGATGAACAGCTCGGAATTCCTTTTTGCCTTAAACAGTGAATACCCTTTGTCTATCATAATTGTCCAGGTGATGATAGAACCGATAAAAAGCAAAATAACGATAGCGCGCCCCATGCCATCGCTGTTCTGATAGGCATAATAGGGGCTGACGTCCGCAATAATTACAGGTAAAAGAGAATACATAATGGGTTAACTCCATTTTTTTTTAGTCAAGGACTTTAAATATCTACATTTTAAGATATATTCAGTTACTTTAAAATACAGTGAATTTATATAAAAACAAGGAAAATATAATGGGAAAGAGCTTTCCGGTTTTAGGTTTTGACGTAGGTGCCACCAAAGTCGCGGTATGCCTGGGTAAAAGTGACGGTACGATCATTGGTAAAGGGCGTGTAGACAATAACGACAGACATCCTGACAAAGTCCTGCCGGAAATGGTGGCACTTGGCAAAAAACTCATTGCCGAAGCAGGAATGACGAATGAAGACATTGTTGCCATCGGTATCGGTTCGCCCGCCCCGCATGACATCCCTAACGGGCTCATCACCACTCCCACCAATATGAAAAAATGGGTCAACGTGCCTATTCGCGATTACCTGAAAGATCATTTCAATATAGAAACCTACATGGAAAACGACGCCAACGCCGGAGCGCTGGCTGAATGGTTTTTTGGTGCGGGCAAAAAAGCTCGCAATATGTTGTATCTTACCATGAGCACCGGTATCGGCGGCGGTCTTATTCTGAACGGACATCTACTTCAGGGCAAAAGTTTCCTTGCCGGAGAAGCCGGACACATCTGCATTGATATGGGAGGCCCCCAGTGCAACTGCGGCATGAAAGGCTGTTATGAAGCTTTCTGCGGCGGCAGAGCTATCGCCAACCGTCTGAAGAAACAACTCGCGGATCAACCCGCATCGGCTATTGTAAAACACGCCGGCGGTGTTGATAATATAGATATGATCGCAGTTGAAAAAGCTGTCCGCGACGGTGATGACTTCGCCTGCAAGCTCTGGGACGACATGATGAAGCGCAATGCGCAGGCAATCGGACTTTTCATCAATCTGTTGAATCCTGAGATGATCGTGCTGGGCACTCTGGCATGGGCGGCGGAAGATCTGTTCATGCCTAAGCTCATGGAATACCTGCCGGATTACTGCTGGGCGGTTCAGCTTGCTGATTGCAAAATAATCCCCAGCGGGCTCAAGCGCAACATCGGCGAATATGCTGGTCTTAGTGTAGCGCTGAACGCGCTCTTCGAGCAAGGTCGCTTCCAGCCCTGGGAAGACTGACCCCAAGTTGCATGAAACTGACAGATATGTTTTCTGTCAGTTTCATATTGACTGCTTTATAAATATTACTGTGCTTATTTGCTGAATTGCTTACGCCAATTGCCAGGAGAAATGCCATAGTATTTACGAAAGGCGGCAGAAAAATACAATTGGGTTTTGTAGCCCAATTGCGCCGCCACCTCCTTTATAGAAAGTACGGGATCGCTTAACATCCCAA
>JAFGXT010000113.1 GCA_016936495.1 Victivallales bacterium | reverse complement strand
TGGCGGCGTTTGCGGAGGACGAGATGTCGACGGTACACAAACTTTATGAGCGTGGCGTCGCCAACGGTGTGCCGGGTATAGAATTGTGTGACCGGGAGCGGATGCTGAAGCTTGAACCTTCTTTGAATCCGGCGGTATGCGGTGGTTTGTATGCTCCCAATGGCGGCGTTATTGAGCCGTATTTGTATACTTTCGCGTTGATCGAATCCGCCGTTATCAACGGTTTGGATACGGCGGTTGATTTTGAGGTTTGTGCCGCAGAGTTCAAGGATGGATACTGGCAGGTTTCCGCTGCTGACGGACGCAGGGTGAAAGCCAGGTATGCGGTTAATGCCGCGGGCTTGTATGCCGATAAGGTGTCGGCAATATTTGACGCGGAAAAGTTCAGCATCGTTCCCCGTAAAGGCGAAGAATATCTGCTTGATCGCAATTCCCCGGTTTCACCTGCGCATGTAATATTCCCGGTTCCGGCTCCGGATTCCAAGGGAACGCTGGTGATTCCCACGGTCGAGGGTACGACGATGCTCGGCCCCACTGCCGAGATTGTCGAGGATAAAGAGGATGAATCGACCACGGAGGCAAACCTCAGAAAAATACTTAAACTGGCTTCGAATATTATTTCCGGCGTGAGTGTGAAGGATATTATTACGTCTTTTAGTGGTTTGCGTCCGACGCTCCCCGGGGATGACTTTTTTGTCGCTGTGTCGGCAGAGGCTGAAAACTTTATTCAGGTGGCGGGAATACAATCGCCAGGGTTGACGGCATCCCCGGCACTGGGTGAGTATGTCCGGGAGCTGCTGGCGGGGCAGGGGGTGGAATTGAGGAAGAAAAGTCATTGTATTGATTCGCTTCCATCGGTTGGCAAGGTGCGCACGAGCAGCATGGAGGAGCTTGAACAGCTTATTGCTTCCGATCCGGCATATGGTAATATCGTTTGCCGTTGCGAAAATATTTCCGAAGCCGAAATCGTCCGTGCGGTTAGAAGGGGGCATTGTACTCTTGATGGCGTAAAATTTTACACCCGTGCAGGAATGGGGCGGTGTCAGGGCGGTTTTTGTTCGGGCAAGATCATTGAAATAATCCATCGTGAATCCGGTATTCCCATAGAACAGATAACCAAGCGCGGCGACGGTACCTGGCTACTGAAAGGTAGTTTGAGCGGAACAAAGTTACGTAGTGGCGAGCTTGCGGGAAAGGAGGGTACGGATCATGTCTGAGAATAAACATGAAATCACGGATGTAGTTATTATTGGCGGCGGAGCCGCCGGACTTTCCGCCGGGAAAATTACTGCCAAGCATGGTTTGTCCACTGTGATACTGGAGCGTGATTCCAGAATGGGTGGGATACTTAACCAGTGCATCCACAACGGTTTTGGCGTGCATCACTTCAAAGAGGAGCTTACTGGCCCGGAATATGCCGAGCGGGTTTACCATGAGGCTCTCGCTGCCGGATGCGCGATGTATACCGGGACTACTGTAATGGACGTGTCAGGGAAAAGACTCAAAAGGGTGCTGTGCTGCTCTCCTGAACATGGCGTCAGGGAATTTAACGCACGTGCGGTGGTGTTGGCAATGGGGTCGCGTGAACGCAACCGGGGAAATATAGCCATTGCCGGAGCGCGTCCAGCTGGAGTCTTCACCGCCGGAACGGCACAGCGTTTGATGAACATCAACGGTTTCGTGCCCGGCAGTGAGGCGGTGATTATCGGTTCTGGAGATATTGGATTGATAATGGCGCGGCGGCTGAGTTGGGCAGGGGTCAAGGTCAATGCGGTGATCGAGATCATGCCGTATGCCGCCGGACTGCCACGGAATATAGCCCAATGTCTTGAGGATTTTGACATTCCTTTGCATTTGTCATGTCAGACTTTGAGGATAAACGGGCGCGACCGGGTGGAATCGGTGGATGTGGCACCGCTGGAAAACGGTCGGGTTTGTTTGGAGAAGACTTTTAACATCAGTTGTGATACTATCTTGATGTCGGTCGGGCTTATCCCGGAGAATGAATTGTCGCAGAAAGCCGGGGCGCGATTGAATCCCCTTACCGGTGGTCCAGTAGTCGATTCACGTATGATGACCAGTGCTGAAGGGGTTTTCGCCTGCGGTAATGTGTTACACATTCATGATCTGGTGGATTATGTTTCCAGCGAGGCGGAGATGGTGGCGGAAAAAATCAGGCTTTTTCTTGGTGGCGACGTAAAAGCACCTGAAATAAAAACTGTTCCAGGCGGGAATATTCGTTATGTCATACCCGGAGGCTTTGAGCCGGGCACGGACAGCACTTTTTACATGCGCCCGCTTGCCGTAATGGATAAGGCGCGGATGAATATTTATCAGGATGGACGTCTGATTTATGACCATCCGGTGAAATACGTAAAGCCCGCGGAAATGCTCAAAGTCCACCTGTCGCCAGACTTCGACGATGCACTGCCGTCAGGCGGCGATCTTAAATTTTCATTGAAAGCTGAGTGAAGGAGCTATATACCATGGAAGAACAGCGTATATGTATATTATGTCCGGCTGGATGCCACCTCAAAATCAGCGGCGGGAAAGATGATTTTAAAGTCGAAGGGAACCGTTGTCCCCGTGGCGCGCAGTACGCGTATGATGAAATACACGATCCGCGCCGTACCGTTACCGCCGTGGCGATGACCGATGCGCACTGCTCTTGCTGTTGTCCGGTGAAGTCGGACAGTCCCGTGCCGAAAGCCATGATAAACGAGCTGCTCGAACTGATATACGCCAGCGAAGTCAAGCTGCCTGTCAGATGCGGACAGATAATGATAGAAAACTTTAACAATACCAATATTAATGTGATTTTTACCCGAACCATAAACTCAACAAAGGAATTAATGTCATGAAATTTATAGCTCATCGTGGCGAATCTATGGATGCGCCGGAAAATACCATGGAATCCTTCCGTCTGGCGTGGGAGCGTGGCGCTGATGGCGTCGAAGGCGACTTTCATATGCTCAAAGACCGAAAAATTGTATGTATGCATGATCTTAACGCCGTCAGAACCACCGGCGAAAATGTGGATATACAGGAGCTTGACAGTCCACAGATAAGACGGCTTGATGCCGGGGCATGGAAGTCGCCGCGCTGGCGCGGCGCCGGAGTTCCGCTACTCGATGATATTTTTGCCGAACTGCCCCAGGGATGCGAGATTTACATTGAACTGAAAGATGATTCCGACGGTATTGTTGAACTTATTGACGCGCTTGCCGTTGAGCACGGCGTCCCCCGTTCGCAACTGGTGATAATATCTTTTTCGGAAAAAGCCGTCATAACTGCTCGTCAACTCATGCCGGACATAAAAGTCCTTTTGCTTACTGGTTTGAAATATTCTCCTGTCACCGGTTTCAACCCTGATCCTGAAACTTTGTTGAATATGCTCCGGCGCACTGGCGCTCATGGTGTGGATTGCTGTGGTATTACCGAACTTAACCGGGAATATATAGACATAATCAAAAAAGCCGGATATGAATTTCATGTCTGGACGGTCAACGAACCCGAAGCCGCCCGACAACTTATCGCCGCGGGAGTGGATTCCATCACTTCCGATTGCGCCGCTAAACTAAAAGAATATTTCAGGAATATATAATGAAGCTCCAATCCGATGATATCGCCGCAAAGCTTCGCCGCATCCGCCATGTCGTGCTGGATATGGATGGTACGATATATTCCGGCAGTGAGTTGTTCCCCACTACGCTGCCTTTTCTGGAGCAACTCGCAGCCGATGGCATCGGCTATACCTTTATGACCAATAACTCTTCGCTCAGTACTTTCGGCTATATCACCAAGCTCCAAAAGATGGGGATTCCAGTGAAATCCGGACAGATGCTGACGTCTACCCTTTCCGTCATCGCCTATCTGCAAAAAACACGTCCGAAACTTGCAAAAATCTTTGTTTTGGGCACTGCCAGTTTTAAAAAGGAACTTGAAAATGCCGGATTTACGGTTACATTCGATGAACCGGACGCGGTGGTGCTGGGTTTTGATACGGAACTTGAATATAAAAATCTGTGTAAAGCCGCCTATTGGATCAGACAGGGATTGCCTTGGTTCGCGTCGCATCCCGATATGGAATGCCCGACCAATCAACCCACTGTGTTGATTGATTGCGGCGCCATCACATCGTGTCTGGCGCAGGTAACCGGGCGCGTGCCGGATATGGTGCTGGGTAAACCGGTGCGTGAGATGCTTGATCCGCTGATTGAAAAATATCATCTATGCAGAGAGCAAGTTTTGATGGTGGGTGACCGCATGAATACAGACATGCAGCTCGCCAGAAATGCCGGAACCATGGCTGTGTTAATTGATGTCAGCCAGACCGCGGACGTCTCCGATGATACCGTGATATGCTCAGTTCGCGACCTCGGTGAACTGGGAGAATTAATGCGATATGTCAATAATCAGGAAACAGCAAATGGATCTTTTGAACATTGCCCAAAAAATACGTAAAGTAAGAAAACAGCAGAATATGACGGTCGAACAGCTCGCCGCTAAATGCGGATTGAGCAAGGGGTTCATCTCCAGACTGGAGAACTTTCGTATTAACGCCTCGGTAAGCGCTCTGGCAAAGGTGTCAGACGCTCTGGGCATATCCATGAGCGATCTGTTTTCCGATGAGGACAGAAACGTCGATTGCGTGTTCTCAAATATTCATGATGGCGAAGAAGTCGAGCGCAATAAGAGCGATAAGTTCGGGATGAAATATTATTCTCTTGCCTATAAAAAGACGAATCGCAGTCTGGAGCCGTTTATGATTGAGTATCGCCCGACAAAACATAAACGTAAAATGATGATGCACGAAGCCGATGAATTTTATACCTTGCTTGAAGGCGAGGTCGTTTTTTGTATCGGCGATGAAGATAATTGCCGGAAGATGAAAGCCAACGATGTGCTTTATCTTTCAAAAAACATTCCACATTGTGTTCATCTTGCCGATGGTTGCAAGTTTGCCCGAGCCATTACGGTCTATGAAAAAAAATGACGGGATCGGACCTTCCATGAGCCCGTTTTTTAAGTTTAAATACATTGATTTTATGAAATCTGTCAATGTTATTACGCAACCCGTCATTCAGGTGTTTGACGTCCATGATCAGCGGTCTTCTGCCGTTGGATTAAGCCTGTACTGACAGCTCCAGTTCAGTTCCGGCGGGGATGTTCAGTTCAAGTATTCTCACCTGGAGATTACGTGCCATCCCGTCGCTTTTAACCCGTACCGCGGCGTCGCCCCAGGGATTGGCGATACGGAATACTCCGCCATGAATACTTTTCACGCGTATCGGTTGCAAAACGTTTGCAACCAGAGCTGCGCTGACCAGAAAACCTTTATCATCGGGCATATTTTCAAATGCCACATCACGCCAGTTGCGGGGTACGCCGGAGAAAATATAATTAATTCCGCGACGGCTGTGCATAAGCATATCCTGAACCGCCACCACCGCGCCCATGCCCGCGTCAAGCTGCATTACGTCAATCATATCCCGGTCGGGGCTGAGTTTTTCCACCAGCGTTTGCTCCTTCCAGCCCAGCGGTTTTTTGAACCCAGCCACGGTAAGTCCGGAAAACATGCAGTCATGGAGAGTGCCGCGTCCTTCGTTCATAAACACTTTGATCATGATATCCAGCAACATTTCCGCCATATCGCCGTTGCCTAACCTTGAATTAAGCATTGACGCCCAGGGGATACACCAGCCGGACCACTGTCCCATGCCTTGCTTATACCAATGGAAAATGCTGTTGTTTATAAGTTCGTATTTTTCCGGGTCAGCTATGTCTATGGTGTCGAACGGGCATATTCCGCCCAGATGCGAATGGTGTCTGTGGCTTTCCTCCAGATCCACGCCATCCCATAACCCGATACGCGGATTGTCGTTTTCCTCGAAAATGCTGTATTCCGGTAATTTATCCAGAATATTCTTCCAGACCGGTTCAGTCTGCGCGTTTGCTGTAGGAGCGGCTTCGATCAGGTTTTCCGCCAGGCGCCGAATGGCGGCAAGCTGAAAACTGGCATTGCGTCCCCATGCGTTCATCTGTGCGCCTCGGTATTCAGGTGAAACGCTTACTGGTAAATAGTAACGACCATCGTCATCCTGCTCCAGCATCGCTTCGAACACACGCATGACGCCTTTCATAAACGGGAAGGCAACTTCAATCAAAAAGTCCTTATCTCCGGTCTGACATACATACTGATACATCATTTGCGCGACCCAGGCGGAGCACGCGTGATCTATCGTTCCAGTCCAGAACGACCCCATGCAAACACAGCGGTCATCCACCGCATGGGGCAGCATGTAGCCGTCCTTGATTCCGACGAAATATTCGGCATTGCGGCGCAATTGTTCCCGCCACGACCATACCATATCAAACATGGGTTTAAGATGTTCGGGGTGATTTGCCTTGAATGCCGGCCAGTAGCACATCTGCACATTGATGTTAAAGTGATAATCACTTGACCATGGCGGCAGACGGTATTCCTCAATCCATGGGCCCTGAAGCGTAGCCGCCACACCCGAAGGATTGGTCAGAGCGGCAAATTTATACAGTCCAAAATAATACAACTCCCGCAGTTTTGCGTTGGGGATGTTAACTTCCGGTACGTCCCGCCAGTAATCACTCCACCAGCGGAGGTTGACTGAAGTGATATTCTGAGTACCTGCCAGCACCGCGTTTTCCAGTGCCGCATAAAGGGTGCGTTTCAACTCCGGCAGGTTTTCGCCTCTAGTGTTGACCACATGAATAAGCCCGGCATTCTCACGGCAGGCTATACCGAACGCAGGATCAACGGGTAATGCCTGTATCCAGCCGGATTTATTTTCCTCTTTGATGATTTCAGGGGGAACTATGCCTGCACTTTGGAAATATTCGTGCAGATACTCATATGCCGGAACCGTATTTATCTGAAAATTCTCATTTTGTGCCAGTCTTATATAAAATTCCTGTTCCGCCATCGACAGCTCGATGAATATAGAATAATCTGTCCCAGAACGGGTATATCGTATCTCAAGCTCCGCGTTATCCAGCCGTAGTGATGCGTTGTTTAACACCGCATCCTCCGACAACAGCAAGTCTATCCTCCCCACGGGCATGATGCTCGGACGCGACGGTTGCCCGGAAATTCCCTCCGTGTCTGTTTTGAATATAGCACGGATTCCTTCCTCATCTCCCGCCTCAAGGCACTGCCGGATTGCTTTTAAATTTTGTTTAGGGCTCCAGCGCATGCCTCCACGGTGATCCCATAGATCGGCGCGCCCTACAGTTATTTTCAGTTGTCTGCCTTCTCCCCATATCAGCAAGCCGGTGGTGGCGTTACCCAGCGGAATTCCGGTATGTGTACGTGGTAAAGGAAATTCCCAGTTGATATTATTTAACATTTGACGTCTCCAATTGATTGTTTTTATACCGTTATTGATGTATTTTAATATGTGTGGCAAAAATACTCAAGTATAAACAGGTATGATTTTGATGCATGGATGGTGTAATAATGCATAATAAGCGTGAGAGCATCTACGACGCGCGCTTCTGGATGCCGGATAAAATTCCCCATTACTTGAACGTATGGTTGTTTAAAACCAATTATGTTACAGGCTCAGGCAAATACATATCCGTACAAGCCAACCCGTCCGGGGTAACTTTGCGCATAGTTGTTTCGGGGCAATGGCATATCTCCACACGCGGCAAAGATTATCAGGCGCGGCGCGGAGACCTCTTTCTAGCCTGTCCGGGAGAAAAAATAATATTTGGTCAATCCCTCTGTGAAACCGACTGGGAATGGTTGGAAATACAATTAAATGGCTCGCAAGCGGCACAATTCGCGGGACAATTCGGGTTGAGCCTCGACAACGCGGTCATTACTTCGCAAGCGCCGGAGAAATGCATAGAACTTTTTAAAGCTCTCCATGAGTATATGGC
>JAFGXT010000112.1 GCA_016936495.1 Victivallales bacterium | reverse complement strand
ATTTGGCTTTATCGGCAGCAAGGGTAAGCTCATATGTCATATGGACGGCACGGAAAAGCCCCGGCAGGATACCATTGTGCACTACCCCAAAAGTCATATGTGCAAAGACAGCACCGTCTATCATATTGATTATGAAATGGAATTTGATAATTGCAAGATCAATCCCGAAGCAATTCATGCAACAAACTGGGGTCATAGCGGGAATGTATATGAGGTTAAGGCGTTTGTGGATAGCGTCAATAATAACACCCGTCCTTTCTGTGACGTCCAGACTGGCATGAAGTCTATTTTGATACCATTAGCGGCCGAGCTGTCCATACAGGAAAACCGTATTGTGAACATAAGCGAGCTAACATAATGAACAAAATAAAAATATTATATTTCAATTCCTCTCATTGGGATCGGGAGTGGTATCAGCCGTTCCAGCATTTTCGTATGTATTTGATTGACATGGCGGAAGAGCTATTGCTGACATTGGAACGTGATCCAGAGTTTAAGGTATTCTGTTTCGACGGTCAAACCGTTGTCCTGGAGGATATCCTTGAAGTCCATCCGGAATGGCGCGAACGTCTTAATTGTCTTATCAGTTCCGGCAGGCTACGGGTTGGTCCCTGGTATGTGCAACCGGACGAGTTTCTGGTATCCGGTGAAGCGTTGATAAAAAATCTTGAACTTGGATGTCTTCAGGCGCGGCAAGCAGGTGGCGCTCCATGGCCGATAGGATATCTCTGTGATACTTTCGGGCATATTGCCCAGATGCCACAGATACTAAAGGGCTTCGACATTGAGTGCAGTGCAGTCTGGCGGGGAGTACCTCCTGATACCGGAATGTTTTTCCGTTGGATAGCCCCCGATGGGTCTGAATGTCTTACCGCCAGATTGCCGGAAAGACAGGGGTATGGAGACTTTGCCGGACAGGTTACGGGATTCTGGAACAAAGCACTTTCTGAAAATGAATTTAAAACCAAAGCCGGGAATTATGTTGATGAGTTGCTGAAGCAGTCGCAAGTACCTGTATTGTTGTTAATGGATGGCGTCGACCACGCTCCTGTTCACGCTGCGGCTCCGCAATATTTGCGTTGGCTCAAGGAACTTTACCCTGATGCGGAAGTTAACTTCTCCGACCTCACCAGCTTAAAGAATGATTTGGAGCCGGATCGGCATGATTTACCGAAGATTCACGGAGAACTAATCGGAACAGCGCGGGAAAGCGGCGGTTTCATGCACCTCATAACACATACTCTGTCATCATACTATCCGTTGAAAAAAGCTAATGATGAATGCCAGACCGAATTGGAATTGCGCTTGTCTCCAATCATTGCCTGGAGCTCGGTACACGGATACAGACTAGATGAGAAGCTGTTGGAACTGGCATGGAAATACCTGTTGCGCAATCAGGCACATGACTCTATCTGTGGTTGTTCGGTGGATCAGGTGCATCGCGATATGGCTTACCGCTTTGATCAAGTCTCAGAAATATGCGAAGCCTTGCGCTCTGAATTCCTGATATGCGATCGCAATGACTATACCGATTCGGACATCAAAGACGAGTGCCATGATATTTCAGGAGGCGTATCCAACATTGTTCCAAACGGGAAAAACGGTGTTCTCACGGTGCGCTTCTTTAATTCGCTGCCTTATGACTATGAGGTGGTCAAAAACTTTGAAGTAGTCTTCCCTTGTGAATACAGCAAAACATATGCCGAGCCTTTCGGCTATGAGACCATCAATTCATTTGAACTAAAGGATTGCGACGGTAGCACTATCCCCTATGGAATCACCGGTATAGAACGCAATAAAGTCAAACGTTTTTACCGTTACGACTCCCGGCAATATAACTGTTACCGAATCACTGCCGCACTCAAGCTTCAGGCATTTGGATGGACGGAATACAGTATTGAGCCTTCCGCGCGCCCGGTAAGACATTTTACTTCACTTATGAGCAAGCCGCAGTGTGCGGAAAACGCATTATTGCGACTGGAAATAAAAGCTGACGGCTCCATTACGGTCATCGACAAGCGCAATCAGCGGGTTTACAGCGACTTAAACCGCTTTGTAGCCGATGCTGAAATCGGAGATGGCTGGAATCATGTTGCGCCAAAAGGCTCTCCGCTTACTTACAGCTCCGGCACACCTGCGGTAATACGCATGACAGAAGATTCTCCCGACCGCACCAGCTTCAGCATGGAACAGACTTTAACTCTGCCGGAAGAACTGGTGTATGCGGGGACATTACAGGAAAAGTACCGGGGAATTGCGGCAAGCGAACACATTGTCCAGGTGAAGATTCTCTCTACGGTAACCCTGGACGCCGATTCTCCCTTGTTGAAGTTCTCCTCAAAAATCGATAATCGAGCCCGCGATTACCGCCTGCGCTTACGCGTTCCGACAGATATATCTGGAGATTATTTTGCGCATCAGGCTTTCTGTTTCCAGACACGCTCCGAGGGCAGAAGCTCTGGAGACCTGACTGCCGACTGGAAAGAAGCTGAAGCTCTGGAAAAGAATTTTGGGGAGATTGCAGGCAAACGCGATAATAAAGGCGGCATAGCGTTCTTTTCCCGCGGGGGGCTCCATGAGGTGTCTGCTCCTGCCGATGAAAGTACTGAACTGCTTATCACTTTTTTACGCGCATTCCGTCGCACGGTCGCCACCAACGGCGAGACGCAGTGTCAGCTTCCGGGAATATTGGAATATAACTATGCGCTGTACTTCCTTACGCCGGAGGAAAGCATGGGTGAACTTTATCGGCATTGCCAGATATATAGAGTCGATGCCGATTATTATACTGCGTCAAAGTCTTCTGAATCATTGACCACAAACAATAGTATGGTTAAAATAGATTCACGTGATGTGATAATATCTCTGATCCGCCGTTCGGAAAAGGGATTGTTAATCAGACTGGTGAATTTCAGCTCAACGGAAGCCAACGCGAAATTGCGTTTTTCGAACCCGCCTTCAGATGGCGGCATAGTCAATTTTTCAGGAGAAACAACAAAGGAGCTGATTTTTGACCATCAATACTTGTCTATCGATGTTTCAGGCCATGCCATAGTCAACCTAGAAGTAAATATATAACCCCAAAATCAAGGAAAAGGTAAAAATGAAAAGGCGGAAAAATTTCACACTCGTCGAACTCCTCGTGGTGATAGCCATCATCGCTATCCTGGCATCAATGTTATTTCCGGTATTGAATAAAGCACGAGATAAAGCTAAGGCAATTTCTTGTGTAAGTTCTTTGAAGCAGCTTACTCTTGCTTTTCAATTTTATCTTGATGACTATAGCAGAATAGGGCCTATAATATATCAAAGTTCAATCAATAGGGGTTGGGCATTTTATTTGATGCAAGGTAAGTATATTAATAACAGAGAAATTTTTAGATGTCCGACTCTAACTGGCGGGTATATAAATACAGCTATTACTTATGGTTATAGTTGTGAAGGAAGTGAAAATTTTGCTAATGGGTTAGGGGGGAGCGGAGTTTTCAGAAAGATAAAAAATCCATCACAAAGAGCTTTGTTAACAGACAGCACTAGACAGAGTACTATTTCAGGAGCACTTTTGTGGCACGCAGATATCTGCTACACTTCTAACTCTGGATTTGGTCAAAATGCCCATCTTGCAGGGCGTCATCAGAACAAAGCAGGAGTATCTCATGTTGATGGTCATGTAAAATTACTTAGTTTAGAAGAATTGAAAAAATTATCTCCAAAGATTGATAAAATCTATTTAGTCAACGGCTTAAAAAACTGATCAAAATCTGGCACATTTTAAGTACCCATCAATAGGTGCAAGCTAAAATGAGGTGAAATGTAATTAACGAAACGCGAGGAGGATAAAAACTAAATATAAACGAGCATTACAGAGAGGGCTGGAGGGCGTGGCGGCAGAACCCCCGTTCCTTGCAGGCCGAAAAAAATCGATTTTTTTGAATTACTTGCCGGGCAACAAAATGATAGTGATCCACATCAGTAGCAACTGACAAGCGATTCAAAAGTGAACTAAAAAACAGAAAGACTTTAGCTAAAAAACTAAATCATAGTAATGGAGTTATAGATGATTAATAAAATACAAATTGGTTTTCTTCTGATAATTTTCCTTATGCCCTCTTTGAGGGCTGGTAATATTGAAGTTTTAAGTTCTAATCAATATCGGAACAAAAGATATTTGCCAGTAGGAGAAGAGGGTAATAAAGAAATATTAAAAGCAAAAGGTGAAATAAATAATTTAGGCTCTACAGTCAGAATTATATTCAAGAATAACAGTAAAAATTCTCTTGAGTTAGAGGACATTATTCAAGGCAATGAAAATATTCAAAGCATGACAAAATCCTATCAGTTAATATGGTACAGGATGTTGCCTGAAAAACTTTCCCCTGGCAAAACAGGGGAAATACAATTCTGTCTTAGACAAGCATTCGAAAAAGATACAGAATTTAATTTTAAGTTTAATAATAATTTAAGTTTTAATGTTAATATTAAAGTAAATATGCTTGAATACAGGATTATGTCGATTGCATTTGAAAAAGGATTACAGAAAGCCATTATATATGTAGAATCTCAAAAAGAATATGCATCACGCCCTGAACAGATTATTTTTGATGGAAAAGAACTCAATAAAAACTCATACAAATGGCTGAGTGAAAAATATATGGCAAATGTAATGATAGCTCAGATTGATTTTCCTGAAAAGCTTAAAAGAGGCAAATACTATTCTTTTGTATTACGTTCGGATAAAGGATTATTTGCGGAAGGAGCAAGTATTCGCGCATTTGACGACATGGCTGTATTTGGTACATATGGAGCACGTAAATATAAAAGATACGCAAAAAACTTTCTTGATTCCTACAACAGCTTTGGTGAAGAAGATAAAAGTTCTCTTGATATGGCAGAGAAACTAGGAATAAAAGTAATTTCAAAAGCTCCTTCAAATGATGCAATAGGTCATAAATCTCTTTACGGATATCTTCTTAGAGATGAGCCTGATTGTGCTGATTATGGAGCAAAAAATCGACCAATGGGAAAAAGAATTGGTACTATGGCTCCGGAAATGGTAGAGATAGAAAAAAAATATCGGAAACAAGATCCTTCTACTCCTACTTTTTTAACGGTAGATTTGACCTTCGTTCCGTTTAATTATTTTATTTATTCATCTATTGCAGATATAGTAAATCCTGATATCTATACAATTTCACACAATTGGAAACTTAAAATTATAGACCATCATCTAGCTTATGTAAAAAATGCAGCCGCTCCAAGACCTTTTACTTTTACATATCAGGGCTGTTGGGAAGAAATAGCTATTAAAAGAGAAAATAATGGATTTGTGGGAAGAGACGAAATAATAAAAAAAGGTTTTGATTTCTTTAGAGATAAAAAAAATGTACGCGGATTTGGGAGAGCTCCTGCTCCTGAAGAAGTAAAGATCTCAATGTTGTATGCAATAGGGAATGGAGCAAGAGGACTCTTTTCATTTTTTGACATGACGCACATAGCAGCAGATCTTTTGTTCCATGGCTCGGAGGATTTGCCAGAAATTTGGGATGAGATTGGAAAAACATCAAAAAGTTTACGAAGAGTAAAAGAGCTTATTGAAAAATCTTATTCTGTAAATTGGTCTGGATCTAATGAAAAGAAATTATTTACCAAAACTCTCTTTACAGGAAGCGATGCCGCACTTGTTATTTGCATAAATGAATCTTATGTGAGTGAAAAAGGAAAGGAGTTTTTTACAGAAAAACTTAAAGGAACATTTTCTTTTAAAGATTTGCCATTTTTAAATGCAAGTAAAGTTTACCGTATAGAAGCTGAAAGAATTGTAAATTTGAAAGGAATTCGAAAAGATGGAATTCTTTTTTGGGAAGATGTAGTAAAGGATGCACAAATATATTTAGTTTGCAAAGATGAAGAAACTGCAAATCAAATAAACAATTCAGCTGAAGAAATCTTTGATGATCAAAAACGGGCATTAAATGATATCCTGCTTGAAGAAAATCGAATTAAAATTTTTGAACAAAACATTGAGTCTTCAGGGGAAGTGATATTTGGTGCAGGAAGCAATGGAGTATACCAAAGAAGCTTTGTTAAATTTTGGAATCCTAAAAAAGAAAAATATAATGCTTATGAGGCTTGGGAAAGAAAAGGATTGAAAACTTT
>JAFGXT010000111.1 GCA_016936495.1 Victivallales bacterium | reverse complement strand
GGCGCGGTTGAGCCGGCTGCGGCAGACAAGGCGCTGAAAAAAGGTAAAGTGATCACATTTGCACCACTGGCGTCGCTTGCTCCCGGAAAAGACGCGGTATGGCGTGTGGTCATCAAAGCTCTGAAAGAGGGCGACTACCGTTTCAATGCCAATGTTATTTCCGATCAGTTGACCCGTCCGGTTAATGAAAACGAATCAACTACTTTCTATAACGACTGATATTTGATTCTTTAAGTTTGATATAAAATACAACTCAAACATCATCAGGTGTTCGAGTTGTATTTTTTTTGTTCGCAAATTAATAAAGCAATGTAAGCGTCATTACCGGTGAATATTTAATTGACAATGACCTTGTTCTATCTTCTCTGATAAAATTATTATAGGATAAGATGATATGGTTTCGGCATTAGCGTGATTCCGGAAAAATGGAAACCGGTTTTTTATTTAGTCTGCCTGGGGATTGGTCGATTTATATGCATGTTGCCGTTAAATCAAAAATGCACCCTTTGGTGGTTAACTTATCGCTTTTTATTCTTTGATTTACTATTGAAACTAATGCGTATTGTTGTCCGTTTTTGCCATTCATTGCTGCAGGGTGTTTTTGTTTGTACCTGCAGTTCTTGTATCGTTTTACTTGTGCTTGCGGTTGATGTTCAGCCAGCGGCGATGAGCCCAGAGCCATTGGGATGGATCTTCACTTATGAGTTTTTCCAGTTCCGTGGTGTACATTTGAGTTATTGTTTGAATGTCTTTTTCCTTGTCTCCTGTAGGAGTATAACGGATCAGGTCTCCGGCTACGATCTCAAAATCAAAATTATCGCCACAACGCCTGGTTATTTCCGGCATGATAGGCACTCCGGTTTTTAAATGCAGCATAGCAGGGGAGGCGTGGGTACGGCATGGCTGACCGAAAAATATGGTTTCCACGCCTTCGTTGCGACTGGCATGCTGGTCTGCCAGAATCGCCACAGTGCTGCCGTTGCGCAATGCCTTGAGCATCCCTCTTATTCCTCCTGATTTGGGGACACAGCTATGTCCGCCGGTCTCACGGTTGCGGAGGATGTATTTGCCGATAAGCGGGTTGGCAAAGGGTCTCATTATTGACACCATAGGGATGCCGAATTTCTTGACCCAGGTTGGTCCGGCAAGTTCCCAGTTGCCGTAGTGTGCGGTTACAATAATCACATTGATATTGCGATTGCCTTCGTTCAGTATCGGATCACAGACGTCTTTGATGGCGCTTTCGCTGCCCTTGCATGGTATTTTATCCACATCCAGATGCTGATCCATTTTAAAGCTTTCAATGAGCAGCATGGAGAAGTGGCGATAAGATTGCCAGGCTATTCCAAGTGCCTCTTCATGATCTTTTGCAACTCCAGCGTGTATCAGGTGCTGTATCGCCCGGGTACGGTGGCGTTTGTCCAGAATGAACAGTATTTTGAATAGCTGCCGACTTAGAAAATAAGCCACTTTTAGCGGTAGTATCCGGACAAATTTATATAATATAAAAAAAGGAATAAATTCCGCCCAGATGACGAAGGTACTTTTTTCTTTTGACTTAGGTTTGCTCTTTTCCGTTTCTTCCATGGATTGCACCTTGTTTTTTTACTGATGATTCGATAAGATGATAAATTTAGCTTTGTTTTTGCGTTAATCAACTGTTTATAAGGCTTAATATACTGATAAATTATCCAGCAGCTTGCATTTTTTAAAGTAAAGGAAAAGAAAAAATCCGCGCAGCCTTTTGAACGTAGGCCTCATATTGAAGGAAAAATGTTACGGCGGGAGGTTATGTCAGTCTCATTTTATTCTTTTTCTTGTGTCATTTTGTGTATTTATTGACAATCATTTTCTTATATTGTATCCGAATACTCCACCTGGGAAGGTTCCGGTATCGGCGGTAAATCTTAAAGAACCATCTTTATAATGGCTTTCTACTTCGCCGAGTGTTTTTCCCGTCAGGTTCAAGGCGTATACTTTTGCCTCTGAATTCAAACGGAGAGAGATTTCCGCTTTCCCGCGAAATAACAAAAGTGGTCCGGTACCATATTTTTCCATAACGGTCCGGTCTTCATTGCCATAACGTTCTCCGGTTGAGCAAATATTGGTCAGCTGGAATACTACAATATCCTGACTTTGAGATAAAGGTTTGCCGTCGCGGGATATTGCCGCGACAGTCTGGAAGCAATCCGGCGCGCTTACCGACAAAACTCCCGCCTCCGCAGATTTACCTTTTGGTACAGTAATCGCCGCAGTGCGTTCTGTATTGACCGTCATCATGCCTTGCCGCGCATTCAGTATGATCTCATCTGTACTGCTGACTGCTATCTTATCTTTATTAAAACGTTCATAGCGGTGCTGGATTTCCAGAGGCATATTTTTATAATTAAATGTTCCCGGAAAAGGCTTATTTTCAAAAACGGCTCCGATTCGGGCGATCAGACCGATAGAGCGTACCCAGGGATAACCGGAGTCGCGTTGTTTTCCAAAAAAATCTGTCGGAATTGTATAAGAGATTTTATAATCTGAGCTTTTAACGTCATTTCGTATGAACATGGCGGCGATGATCCGGTCAGAAATCTGCATTATCGGATCAAATACAGATTCAAAAGGTACTATCTGCTGTTTGTCGCCTTTTAGTCTTCTAAGACTTCCGCTGAAGTTAAAGCGATAGATTCCGGAAATATCCTGAAGTGCACAATAAGCTCCGGTTAACAGCGCGCCTTCAGAGCGATAACGGTTTGGAGCACAGAAATTTAATTCGGTAATAAAAAATGGCTTGCCGTAAATGATTCCAGGGAACAGGCAGCCCGGAACCGGAGCTTCACGGGGGAGAGTGGACACTTGGGAATAGTTATGAGGCAAACTCCAAGGTTTTTGGGGGAAAGTCGGATGCGCGACGTACATGTGATCGTCCGCCGCGTCAAATTGATTTCTTATCATGGTTGTAACTTTATTGCCGCCAAAGTTGCAACTGGTTACCATGAATCCGGCATTGAGTTCATTTTTGACAAATCGTTCCATTTCTTTAAGATATTTGACCTGAAATTCGTATAGGAATTTGCCAAAATGCGGGTCTCCCAATTCCGTACTGATCTTCTCTACACCTTTTTTAGCCGCATATTCCTGATAGGCTTCGGCTATAGGCGGGCAGTTATTCCAATTGTATGAAAGAGTATCTTCATTGACCAGATTCACAAATACTAATGTTGGATCTTCCGTCAAAGTCATTTCTGTATATGGGTTACGGTGAGTAAGCCAGAGACGTGCGAATGTTTTCCAATTTTCCATTCCTTCGGGAGTAGAGGTGATGATTCTTTTGGGATGAAGTTTCGGATATTTTTTCTTGACGTCCTCCAGTTCTCCTTCCCGCAGACGTCGACTGCAATAGATGTCTGTGGTAATATAAATACCTTTCTTTTTGCATTGGGCGATCAGATAATCAAGGCGGTCGATATTTTCCGGATCAAGTTCCATTTTGCCGCTGGATTTTTTTACCAGAAGTGTATCGTGATGATGAATGCGCAGGCTGTTGATACCCATGGATAGAAAATAATCAGTCAGATGTTCCGCGTCTTTTTTCTCCATAAAGCAGGCT
>JAFGXT010000110.1 GCA_016936495.1 Victivallales bacterium | reverse complement strand
GTGCTTTCAACGCAGACGTCGCCATGATGTTCCTTGACGGAACCATATACCGCCGCCAGCCCCAGTCCGGTTCCCTTGCCGGGTTGTTTGGTGGTGAAAAACGGTTCGAATATTTTAGGTATATTTTCAGGGGAGATGCCTTCACCTGAATCTTTGACCTCGAGCTCAACGAAATTTCCGGGGCAGAGTTCAAAGGTGCTTTTTTCACAATAGTCTTCGTCCAGCTCAACATTGACTGCTTTTATGTGCAGAGTGCCACCGTCGGGCATGGCATGGCTGCCGTTGACGGCTAAATTTATTATCATATTCTGAAGTTGCACCGGGTCGCCTATGATGATTCCACAAGGCATGTCCATATGTACTTGCAGTTTGATGTTTCCGGGAAGGCTGTGTTCAAGTATTGAAATGGCGTCGTTGATTACCTTGTCAATGTGGATGGAGGTGGACATGATTTTGCCTTTGCGTGAAAACGCGAGCAGTTTTTCTGTAAGTCCGGCGGCTTTGTAGCATGAATCGGTGATCAGTCCGGCAAATTTATGGGCACTGACGTTATCATCCGGGATTTTTCGATCCAGCAATTCAGCCGACGCCATTATACCGGCAAGCATGTTGTTGAAATCATGCGCCACGCCTCCGGCAAGTTGTCCGAGAGAATCCATTTTTTGTGCCTGGAGCAATTCCGCCTCAAGCCGGCTTTGTTCGGTAACGTCTCTAAAGGCGATGACCGCGCCGACGACCTGATCATCGGATAAGATAGGTGAACAGCTGTCATTGATAAGGAAGCGGTCTCCACTGGCGTTTTCGAGTACGGTATTGCGTTGCAGCCTGTGGCTTTTGCCGTCTTTCAACACCAGATTGATGGGGTTATCCACGGGATAACCGGTGGTGGAGTCGAGGAGTTTCACACCATCGGTCAGTTCATGTCCGATGGCGTCGTTTTCGGTCCAGGCGGTTATTTTCTCGGCATTAAGGTTCATTCTGGTGATACGTCCGTTTATATCGGTGGCGATGACGGCGTCACTGATGGCGTCAAGGGTAATGCGCAATTTTTCCGAGCTTTCCACTAGAGAATTTTCATTAGCCCTGATTGCTTTGAGCGCGTTACTGAGTACGGCGCCGAGTTCCTGTGTTTCCGCCGGACCGGTGATGGGGATACACGCGGCGCTCAGTCCTTCCCTGTCTATGACTTCCGCGGCGGCGGCAAGTTCCCTGAGCGGGGCGGAAATACTTTTGGAGAGGAAGAACGCGATGACCAGAGCTATTATTATAAATATTGCCGATATGCAGAACAATTGAAGATTGACAGCATTTACCGGTTTATTAATATCGGTCATGTAATATGAGGCACAGACATACCAGTCCAGCGGTTTAAAATGGCGTACATATACTCTTTTGGGTTCATCTTTGCCGGAGGGGTCGCCGGGTATTTCCCAATTATAATCAAAATAATCTTGTTCTGAATGCGCCTGGATTTTCATCTTTTTCAAAAGGTTTCTAAGAATTTCGCTTTTTTTCACCTGTTCAGGATACAAGCCTTTGAGTTGAGGATGTATAAGAATCTGATCATCACCTGAAAAGATAAACAAATAGCCGTTGTCGCCGATTTTTATTTTATCAGAGGTTTCCTGTATTTCTTCGATTACAGCTTCAGTCCGCAATCTGGTGTATTCTTGGATGTCGCCTATATATATGCCGGTGCCGATCATCCATTGCCAGGGTTTAAACAATTTTATATAGGAGATCTTTTCCTCTTTTATGATGGAGCCGTCGCGAAGCTGACGGGGCCAGATGTAATCGACATATCCATGCCCGTATTGCATATATTTGTCCCGGAAAGCTTTGAACAGATTTGCCTGTCTGCCGAGAGCGCAATTATATTCAAGAGAGTCCATGATAGTACCTTCGAGTTCAGGCATAAACGAATGCATGATCATCATAGGATAAGGAGTCTGAGTGTCATTGATCCAAAGATAATCCGCGCCACGGTTGTAACGCATGTTTCTAAGTGCGTTAATGGCAAGATTTTTTGCGGCTTGCTCACTAATCTTCCCCGCTAGAGCTTTATCATGCAGGTTTTCCAATATATCCACCGCCACATTGACGATATTGGAGATTTCCTTTTTGCGTATCTCGAATTGTCTGTCCCGAAATACCACAATGCCTCTGTATGCGCTCTCGATGTTGGTTATAATCGCTTTAATCAGGTTTGAAGCTTGTGCGGACTGGATTGAAGATATGGTCTGCCGCGATTGCCGCTGTACTGAATACCACATGATCAGAACGGACGCGAAAATGATTCCGGCGATCACGCTCAGAATTCTGAACCTGAAGGTATTGTACATTGGCATTCCCCTGCTTGAAAAAATAAAACTCCGTTACATAATTTTAATGTGTATAATTTATTTTGCAACACCTGAAGTGCCTTATATAATCTAAATGACGGATATTTTTTAATCTCTTGACGCGAAACATCGCAAAAAACATTTGAATAATATCAGGTTTAAATGTACCTTTCACCAGGAGCCGTTCAAACGGATTTTATGAATCTGCGGCCATCAGTCAATAACAGTCCACTGCGGGAGTAATGCCGGAATGATCGATAAACTGGATAAACTTAAAGAGAACCTGTTAACGGTAATACGCGGCAAGTCAGAAGCCGCCGAACTGGTTATGATCGCCTTGTGCGCCAATGCCAATATTCTTATGGAAGACGTGCCAGGCGTAGGTAAAACAACTATGGCGCGAGCTCTTGCCGCTTCCATAAAAGCCGAATTCAAGCGTGTTCAGTTTACGCCGGATCTGCTGCCCTCGGATATCCTCGGCAGTTCGATCTTCAATCCCCGTGAGGGCGAGTTCATCTTTAAAAAAGGTCCGGTATTCGCCAATATCCTGCTGGCGGACGAGATCAACCGCGCGTCTCCGCGAACTCAGTCGGCACTGCTTGAAGCGATGAGCGAAAAACAGGTCAGTATCGAGGGCATAACATATAAACTGCAAGACCCTTTTATGGTCATAGCTACTCAGAATCCTATTGAATATCAGGGAACTTATCCGCTGCCCGAGGCTCAGCTTGACCGCTTCGCCATGCAGATAGCCATTGGTTATCCCGATGAAAATTTTGATCTGGACATAATCTATTCGCATCAGAACGGTGATCCGCTGGAACGCATCGAGCCGGTATTGAGTTTGGAGGAAATCCTCGAAATACAGAACGAAGTGCGTAAGGTAGAGGTAGAACAATCCGTAGCGAGATATATTTCCCGCATAGTCCATGAGACCCGTGATGATCCCCGGATAATGCTGGGAGCCAGTCCGCGCGCGCTGATAAGCCTGCTGCACTGTTCCCAGTCCAAAGCTTATATCGGCGGACGCAGTTATATTCTGCCTGAAGATGTGAAGACGCTGGCGCCGGTTGTGCTCCCGCACAGAATCGTGCTGGAACAGAAATCGCGTTATTCCGGGGTGGACGGAGTTGAAGTCGTCCGTGAGATTGTGGAAAAGATCAAGGTACCGGTGTAAAACACGCCGTTGTGGAGTAAATCTCTATGTTTCCCTGGCTGAAAAAATTACGTACCGCGTATCAGGACGGACCCGACTGGATAAAAATACCGGATTTGCGTATCAGAGGCAAATACAGACCGGTAACGTTGCTGGTCATCTCCTGGGTATATGCATGGTACATCCGGGCGTTTTCGATCCCCGGGCGCATGGTCATAATCATCGCCCCGCTGATAATAGGTTATACTTTGCTGGCGGTAAGAACTCCGGTGCGTATGCTTGCGTTCACAGTCATCGCGCTGTTGTTCACAGATTTCTTCGTCGGCATGATATTTCGTCCGAAACTGCGTATAAAACGTTCGGCTCCGGAACGCGCCAGATGCGGCAGTGAATTCAGGCTTGAATACATCGTCAGCAACAAAAGATTTTTCCCCGCACTTGATTTGGTAATGGACTGTCATTTGCGTGAAAAAGGTCTCAAATTTCATTCCGGTCCGGCCGCCGTCAATCTTATTCAGGGAAAAAGCTCCATCCGGCTTACGGCGACCGCCTCGGCTGAAACCCGCGGACTTTACACTTTACACAAACCTATAGTGGATTCCAGTTTTCCTCTGGGGCTTATAAAGTGGAGTTGCAGCGACGCGTATTTGCAAAAACTGCACGTTTATCCCGCTTTCCATTCCATTTATGAACTCAAACTGCCGGTGGGCAGGCGCTTTCAAAAGGAAGGCTCGTCGAGAGTCGCCAAGGTCGGTGAATCTCTGGATTTTGCCGGTTGCCGCGACTTCCGCGCCGGAGACGATCCCCGGCATATACACTGGGCGGGACTGGCACGTTCCGGAAAATTGACGGTCAAGGAGTATCAGGAGGAATACCTGAGCCGGGTCGCGGTCATCGTTGATACTTCGGTGAAAAAAACGCGCTTTGACCTTAAATCTCTGTCCGGCATGAAAAAACAATATAAAGAGCTTGAAGCAGCGATCTCGATCAGCGCCGCATTAGCGGAGTTTCTCGCCAAAGGCGATTATGTCATCGACTTCTTTGCCGCCGGACCGGAAGTATACCATTTTCAGGGCGGGCGCAGCCTGAGCTGCCTTGATCATATTCTTGACATCCTCGCATGTATTGAGCCCGGCCATCAGACTTTGGACAGTATTTATTCTCTGGTCGCCGATGAAATACGCAGTATCGGCAGTGTAGTGGTCATCCTCATAGACTGGGATGAAGAGCGCAAGACGTTTATCGACAAACTTGCCAAACATGGGGTCGCTATCAAAACCTTGCTGGTAAGTGATAATGATCCAGGCGGCATAATGCTGGATAACTTTACGCGACTGAGCCCGGAAGACGTCAATAACGGCGGAGTGAGAAGACTGTGAGTAACACCGACGACAAACGCAAACCTTTGATGTATACCGCAATATTATCGGCGATGATCCTGTGTCCGGCAATGCTTTTCGCGTTGGTGGCGGATCTGCCGCATGTTTTTTTTATTACTCTGACAGGTATCGCGATATCATTGTTCAGCCGCCG
>JAFGXT010000109.1 GCA_016936495.1 Victivallales bacterium | reverse complement strand
TTCTCGACGGTCAATCGCAGGAGTCGCGGTTATGGGCGCCGTTTAACTGGAAAGTTCCAGAGACATACCGCAGGGATGGTGTCAAAGTGGAATTGCGTATTACGGCCTCGATTGGACCATTGTTCGGCGATTATCCGGAACACCAGGCTGTAGAAATGAAAAACCGGCTCGATCCTTGGTGGCCAGGGGTGAGGAGCCTGTAAAAAACTTGTTGTTTTGGTGTGATGCTCAGATACTTTGCGTCAAGGATAACATGCCCTGAAGTGAAAATTTTATTCCACAAGAGATTGTGGAGTATCTCAATCACACTGGACAATTGGGCGAATTTTCCCGCCACAATATTTCAACATCGATAAATCGCTTTAACTTGCGCTAAAGGTCAATCGTACGCGGAAGGTCATGGTTTCTCCGGGTGGCAGGACGGGCGCCACACCGGAGGCGATGTCTCTGGCGCGTCCTGATACGGTGGTATTGGTCGGTTCCAATCCCATGACGTAACGTCCGTTTTCCGCTAGTTTCCACTGCATCAGATTTGGTAAAGTTGCCGTGTCGTATGACACAGTTAATTTCAAACCAGCCGCTTTATTCATTGCCGAGATCTCCGCCCAGCCGTCGGCGGCTGGCGGAATGTGATGCAGAAAACACTGCTCTTTGATTCCCGGTCGGGGTTCCGGCATGGTGTGCCAGTCTGCTATTCCAGCGGAGGCATTGTCATCACGTGGCATGAGCTCGTGTGCGACAGCCTGAAGCTCAGTTCCAGGCGCGACAAAAGGATAACCCAAATTGCAATGATACAGAATTTGAATGTATTCAGATGTACTTCCAAGGTTGGTTACAGTGTCTTCAATGTAAATCGCGTTGTCACCTGGAGCGGTCGAGATGCTCCGCTTCAGTCGAAGATTCTCTCCGAACATCATCGCTTCACGCAGGGTTCCGGTCAGGCGGATTTCATAACGTGATTCATGCCATTCCCGGCTGATTCCAACAGCTTCGGCGCTGTGGCTGGAGATGCGCCCGTGGAGACCGCGCGATACATCAAGAGGATTGTCTTCATCGCTTTCTGGCGGCCCCACATGGCGTAGTCCGCAGGTAGTCAGTAAGCCACCGGTCCACGCTCGCAGCCAGCCGAAACCGTGTGGCTCAAAGCGTCCGGCGTTGACATGCCCGGACGGAGCGCGAAACGCCAATGGAACTCCCCGAAAGGAGGCTTCAACAATATCCATGCCGCGATCTGGAACCACGGTAAAGCTTAATCCCGAACCGTTATTGACTTCGATGATCCGGTTGCCGCGTCCATCGCCTTCGGCGAGCGTGGACATTCGTGCATAGGCGATTTGTTCCATATCGCAAAGGTAGTTGCGAAGCTGAGCGTCAGTATTTCCGGCATAGGAAAACATCGCGGAATTTCTAATCGCATTTATGACGGCTCTTCCTTCCTGTTCGTCGTAATCGGCAGACTGACGCCATTTTGCGCTAATGTCTTTATCAATAACAATTCCAGCCGCAAGTTCCGCCGGATTAATACCCTGGCTCAAACACAGGCGTATCGCGCCGATGATCCGGTCATTCCAATCCAGTTTGCGTTCCGGGTCGCGGATAATGCGTTCGATGCTGTCTTTGAGCACTGGAGATACCATCCGCGTGATAAGTTCATCGGCATAACGCTGGAATTTTTCCGGCGTAAAAAACTCATCTTTGCCTGTGAACTTTTTGCATAAAGCGCTTCCGCATTCTTCCTTTAGAGCTTTCAGCGCGGAACGTAATAATTCAGGATATTTGACCACCTCATTCATGTAGCGGCAGCCCTTCCGGTCGGCTAAAGTCGCCAGCAGGAAATGCACGGCGTTATGTCCGTAAAGTTTGGCTTCTTCAAAGGGTTCAAGTTCCTCTTTGGGGTAAATCCCGACAATTCCAATTTGTTCAATATTCGGCGCGGAATTACTGTAAATTGTATTGAATTCTTCCACCAGATGTCCACGCGTCATCCCCGGTGCCAGCGGCGGCAACGCGCATTCCTCCGTACTGAAAATCTTGCTCATCTTGCCGATTACGGTGTCGAGATAATATGTCTGCGGAAAGTCTCCGATGGCGGCGTGCAGTTCCCGCGCTGCGGTGGTACTGTTTTCCGCCGCATAAAAATAACGTTGTTGTTGCGGACGCATGGCAAACGCGTCGCGTACCCATCCCAGGTGGCGATAAAAAGCTGTCGAGGGTAGTGCTGTCGCCAATGCTATAGCTTCTGAAGCAATCTCGATAAGCTTATTTAAGTCCTCTTTGTCCATAGGATTATAGATTTCAATGTTCGTATAAGTATGGCTGAGTACTTCGTTTTTTTTAGCGGTATTGACCGTAATACTCCCGGACTTGCGAATCGCGGCGACGAGTTCCGCATCGACATCCGCCAGTACGATGCGGTTGAAATTTCCTGCGAACGCACCACTGACGAATATTCCGGTTTGAATGGGACCGGCTCCAATTCCCAGAAAAGTTTTCATATATTATATACTCCCGATCCTGCCGGACAATTCTTTGATTCCGGCGTAAAAAGTTTGATATTGCGCGAATTTGCGCTGATAGATATCGGCTCGTTCCGGGTTAGGAATTACCTCATGTTCCGGGCGATGTTCCCGGCGAACAAGATCAATAACCGGAACGCCGGTATCGGCACTTTGAGCAAGACGTGCCGCGCCCAGACAACCCGCCTCGCTGACCTCAATGGTTTCAATAGGACGGTTCAATACATCGGCTTTCAACTGGACAAGCCGATGCAACCGCGAACCGCCGCCGGTGGCGATCAGACGCGTAATGTGAATGCCGGAGTTTTCCAGCAGTTCCAGATTGAGTTTCATCTCCAGCGCAATACTTTCCATGAGGGTTTTCAATAGCTCGCCACGCGATGTGGACAGTCGCCAGCCGATCAATGCTCCCGGCGTGGACGGATCGAAATAAGGCGTACCCGAAGGCGTGAAATACGGTAGCGCCAGCAAAGAAGAAGGCGCGTCCGGCAGTTCATCTGTTAACGCATCATAGTTTACTTCAATTGCGAAATTTTCTTTGAAATACTGTAGCAGATTGCTTCCGGTCAAACTGTAGGCTACCGAGGTATAGGCATCTGGAATACTATAGTCGTAACAGCATAGATTATTGCGGCTAAGTTCATCGCTCAGCGTCAGTTGCGGAATAACCGGGCAGAGACATTCCACCGACCCGGCGGCGTACATAGCCGAACCCGGCTCGACTACTCCCGCGCCCAGTGCGCCAATGGTCTGATCGTGTCCTCCGGTAACTACTTTTACGCCGCGCGGCAGTCCCAATTCAGCCGTCATGCGGTCGGACACGGTACCGGCAACGCTGCCACTTTGGAGCGGTCGTGATAACTGGTTTTCATTGATTCCGACTGCCGTCAGTACTTCTTTGCTCCAGACGTGATTCTTTACATCAAACAGCATGGTGCGTCCCGCCAACGGCCAACCCATTGCGGGCTCTTTGACTCCCAAACGCATTTGTAAAAGATCTTCGAAGCACAAAAAACGCGGACGCTTTTTCCATAAATCCGGTTCATTCCGCTTGAGCCATAACAGCTTAAACAATGAAAAAAGTGAAGAAGGAGTGTGGCCGGTAATCTGATAGAGCTGCTTCAGATTGAATGTATTGACAAATGGTTCTATAAGCTCAAAAGCTCTCCCATCGGAAGACACCATGGCGTGATCGAGATATTCCCCATGTGCTCCAATCGGCGTAAACGCTTCGCCCTGACTGGATATTCCGATTGCCGCAACCGGATCGCGCGGAGCGGCTTTAGCCGCTTCTGCGATAACAATGCAACAGGCGTCAATGACTTTACATGAATCCAGTTCGGTATGTCCTGGGACTGGATGCAGAAGCGGATAGCTTCGATGAGAACTTCCGAGTTGTCTGCCGGAGCGGTCAAAAAGTACCGCTTTACAACCACTGGTGCCGATGTCTATTCCGAGGTAGCTCATTTTCAGATTTCCGTTTCTGTATAACCAAGATAACGTTGAAAAGCTTCACGGACAGCGCGTTCCCAGCGTCCGGGAGTAACGCCGACATGATGGCGGTATCCGGCATAACCCAGACGGTTTATTTTGCGCTGCAAGCCAGAAATTCGCGCGACACCGCCACAGCCAAAGAATTCCGGCGGAATCACATCTCCGGTGAATTCGCCTTCGCTGACGTAATAGCGCAACTGTCCGTCAATCGTAGTAGTGGATACGCAAGAAAATTCCATAGCCTTAATCCGCCCGACATTGCAGCCGAAAGCACAGCCACCGCCCAGAACTTTGGCGAACATCGGATGGTCAATCACTTTACCTTTGGCGGTCATTAGCGACTGCGGCACCGGACCGCAATGGAAAAGAATACACTTGTCCGGGTCTTCGCCATAGTTGTTGTTCCAGTCCAAACAGGTCGCGGGTTCCTGCGATGCCAGGTTCAGCGCCAACATTGCGACCGCGTTGCCGATATCCAGTTCACAGGCTGCCGGAAAGCCCCGGTCGTTAAGTTCACTCAACACCACACAAGGGGAAATATTCAGCGTTTGCTCCAGGTCAAACCAACAACGCAAACCCAGCGCGTCGAGCTGATATTCTTCAATGATATTATCGAGTGCCAGCGAAAGTTTTGCCAGGGTTTCCAATTTGTCGCCAGGCACTTCCGAACAATCGGTATAGTTCTTGAAAGTTGATATTTTGGTTTTGAGACGCGAATCGCCTGATTCGATTTTTTTCATTTCCAGCAGTAAATCGGAATTATCGAATACCTCGACAGTGATGCCGTATTTTTGCAAGGTGGTCTCGTCAAAGCGGATGGTTTTGAATGCGGTCGGACGTGCGCCGATGGCGCCGATACGGCAACGTTTCATACCGTTTACAATGCGACATACGGCGGCGAATTCCTGCATTTGAATGGTGAATTCTTCTGACGCTGGCGCGAGCGTGTGTGGTCCCCAGGCGGTAAAAGGTATTTTAAACTGGCTAAACACATCCATGATGGAAAGCTTACCGCAGAAGGCGTCGCGCCTTGATGCAAAATCCATTTTGTCGAGCTCATCGGGATACGCCAGAATATATATCGGTGTGCCGCAGTCGCGCAAGGCTTCGGACGCGCCGTTTTCATCCCCGAAATTTGGCAGGCATAGGATCACGCCCTGATATTTGCCTTTGTTTTGTTCAAGGAATCCTGCATAGGCACGACCTTCGGCAGCGGTTTCAACCGCACCGTAACGGGTAGCGTTTTCCGGCATACACAAAGAGTTTATGCCGATGCTTTTCAGGCGCGAAACCAATTCTTCTCTGGCGGACGCGATCAGCCGTTCCGGAAAAAATCCACGGTTACCGAAATATAAGGCGAAAGTAAGCGGCTTTGACATCTATTTGCCCTCCATGTTAGTTTTCAGCAGAATGTCGGCGGAATTTCCGATTTCCAATTCGTAACGCAGCAGTTTAATCATGGTCTGATATACCGCTTCCTGAGCCGCTTCGATGCTTTCGCTCATTAGTTTTTCATAAGGCTGGCGAATCGCGGTCGCCACGTTGATCTTGGCAATGCCGAGTTTGATTCCCTGCTGTACGTAATCCGGAGCAATACCGGTGCCGCCGTGTAGAACCAGAGGGACGTTTGCCGCTTTATTGAGCAGTGCCAGATGTTCAAGATCAATACGTGCTTCCGGTTTTTTTTGCTGTTTTCCCGCCGCCGAAATAGCTCCATGTATATTGCCGATTGCTACTGAAAGCCAGTCGCAGCCGGACTCCTCCACAAAGCGTTTAGCTTCATCTGGCGAGGTAAAGCCTTTTTTACTGGCAAAAAGTTCTTCGTATGGCGGTAGCGGTCCGGCCTCATGTCCCATCACCGCGCCAAGTTCAGCCTCCACCGGAATCCCATAACGATGCGCCAACTTCACAATCTTCTTTGTGCAAGCAATATTTTCCTCTAATGGCAGACGTGAACCGTCCACCATCACTGATTTATAACCGAGTTCAACAGCTTCGGCAATGATGGCTTCAAAATCCACGCGCAAATCGTCTTCATCAATTACCGGAACATGGTCCAGATGCAGCCGGGTATGCTTTTCGTCCTTGACTTTTTCGTATTCATCCCGGATTGCGCGCAGGCTTTTCGACTCAAATTTTTCCCATTCCAACCGGGCTACCATAATCAGTCCGAAGCTATTACAGTCGCGTAACGCTCTAACGACCGGCTCCATCATCGGCAGATATGGAATATTAAAACCCGGCACTACTGTTCCAATTTGCCAGGCTCGTCTCACAATTTCTTCTGTTCCAGGATATGACATGACTACATCTCCAAATTATTGTTATTGTTGAAAGTTATCATAGCTTTAAAGGAGGCATTATTGAATGGATACAGATTTTTTTGCATGTAAAAGCTGGCAATTATCAAAATAAAACACATATTAAGATAAAAACTGGAGATGCGAATGCTGAACTATGCTATTCAAACAGGAAAGATGAACGAGATGATGGAACTACTGTTCCGGGTACTCGACGTCCGCATAACCTTTTTTGATTTGCAGCAGTGCGAAATCAACGAATTCAACATCAAAGAAATGTCGCCGTATTGCCGCCGTTGCCGTAAGGATAACGACTTCAATACCCGTTGCGTAAACTGCGACCGTGAACACCTGAGCACGGCAAAACGAACCGGCAATGTCCACATTTATCATTGTCACGCCGGATTGCTGGAGGGCATCGTCCCACTCTACGATCATAATCATATCTATTTGGGGGCAATCGTGTTCGGACAACTTCGCGACCGTGAACGCGAATACTTCAGGACGAATAAAACCGAGGAGCGACTGTTGAGCAAAAGTCGTAAGTCATCATTGCAGGAGATGCATGATATGGGGGTGTTGTTGAAGTGCCTCAGCGAATACATCAGTGAAAACGAGATTATCCGTTATTGCAGCAAGCCCTGGGCGGAACGCCTCGAAGATTATATTCATATGCATATGAATGAAAGGATTACACTAGCCGGTCTCGCGTCAATGGTTGGACGCTCCACTTCATTTCTCTCACATAATTTTCCGCAGGAATTTGGCATGCCGCTCAAGGAATACATTCGAAAACAGCGCATGACCAAAGCTAAAGAATTGTTGAACCAAGGAAGTTCGGTCAAGGAGACCGCCACTGAATTAGGTTATTACGACGAATTCCATTTTTCCAAAGAATTCAAACGCCACTTCGGCAAATCTCCCAGTACATATAAAACATAGAATACTGATTTAAATTATTTATAGATTTGTATTACTGTTGATACCTGATGAGTCACGTATTTCCATACTTACCTGCAGCATCCGTTTAGGCAATTGAGTTTTACCGTTGCTTTTAAGAAATACATCAATAGCTTCTGCCGCTAAACGTCCTGCCTCATCTATATGATGGGATATTGCCGTTAACGGAGGATTACAAAAACGCCCGGCGAAATATCCGCTTAAACTGATAATGGAAATGTCTTCAGGTACCTTCAGCCCACATTGTACCGCTGCGCATATTGCGCCAGAAGCTATATCATCATCCGGAAAGATAAACGCACTTATTTCCGGTCTGGCTATATGTATTGTTTTGAAAACTCTGTTACCGAGTTGAAGATGCAGTTCATCCATGCTCAAAAAGCCTTGATTGTAATAATATTCCGGCACTGTTATTTCAGCTCCGGCCATAGCGTCAAGATAACCTTGCATGGTGCTATTCTTCTGAATATTATTACAGTCGTGAGGAGATGACAACTGATAACAGCAAATATTACGATGCTTCATTGATAATAGATGTTCAGTGGCCATGCGTGCCCCGCTGTAATAGTCGAATATCAGTGAACCGACTCCTCTCATTTCATCATCGGCGACACGATTGATGAGCATTACCGGCAATCCTGAGGCAGAGAGCTCGGGAAGTTGAGACATCAACCATATCGGGCTTGGTAAAATAACCCCGGAGCACTGTTGATCCCGCAATATTGACAATAACGATTCGCTATTGTGCTTTTCGTAAACAATAATGTTGACCACCAGCCCGACATCACGGCAATAAGAGAATACTCCTGCAATAAGAGTGGCAACATAACCGGAGAACAGGGCATGTTCGGTCACCAAAGCGATGCGACGTGCACGCTGTTCTGGATATTTTACTTTAAAATTATGCCGGCGTAAAACCTTCAACACCTCTCTGCGCGTATCTTCACTCACTCCGGTTCGGTTGTTCACAACCCGCGAAACAGCAGAAACCGAAACTCCCAGCTTTGCGGCTATCTTCGTAAGACTTATTTTTTCCGGCTTTCTAGCCATCATTCCATCCTTGTAATAATTTAGACTTTAATATTTTATTTTATTATAACCATATAAAACACAATTCGCAATAGTTTAAATATTTTTTTGCGCAAAAAAATAAAAATCATATTGACATTGGTATCAAGTATAGCTATAATTAACCACGGAGATTATTTTGCGCAAGAAACAAAATGGATGGATTTGTTGAAATTTGCTTCAGCTATCAGTTGCATCCGGACTGAATAACAAGAAAAAAAGGGAGATATTAAAATGCAAAAACCAAAAGAGACAAATGATTTTCCGAAGGAATTACCTTATTTGAGTAATTGCAGCATTAGAAAAAGTAGATTTAACAATAATAATTTTACGCTCATCGAGCGCGTGCCTGGGTAAGGTATCGTATGCTATCCGGCTGAGATGTGCCGGACACGCCAATTATCCATTTCAGGCGTGTAGTCAGCCTCC
>JAFGXT010000108.1 GCA_016936495.1 Victivallales bacterium | reverse complement strand
TTCTTCATTGGTGTATTTGACCAGATAGCCACCTGGAGCTGCGGAAGTAAGATCGGCGATAAACACCGGAAGCGTCTGAATAACGCCGGTACTGTCCAGCACAACAAGCTTCCCTACTCTCTCCCTGACATCTTCACTGAACAAGGAGATCAAACTGACGGCACCCCCCATTCCGTGTCCGACCAGAATAACGTCGCTCAAATCCAATTTCTTTATAAATCCGGATAGAATAACCGCCTGGTCCACCGGGGCAAGCCTTGCATCATGCTTTTTTTCAGAATAACCATGCCCTTTCAGGTCAATACTGATAAACCTGAATTCCTCCGGCAGATGACGTTGCAACTTCAGCCATGTATATGAAAATGACGCGAATCCGTGCACAAAAAGCATGGTTCGTCCGACACCATGATCTGTATAAGCTATGGATACGCCGTTTATATCTATAAATTTATAATCTTCAACTCTCATAATATTCCCCCGATCGCAATCTAAAAATAATTTCTTACAATACATCACCAATACGATTAAGCAATATAGAGACGACATTAAAATATAACATGATTTTTATTTGTCAACAGCATTCTGCGGGTATATATTTTCAGCTTAATACTTAAACAGGTGATTATGCGCAAATTTTACAATTTTTCAAAAAACCGACACGGCGATATTCTATGCCTGTCAATTATAATTTGCGCCGCCGTTATCTTTTTTTATCCAGTGTGGCTTCAGGGAAAAACTTTTTATGCATTCGACACCCTGAAAAATCTTTTCCCCTGGCTGCCTTACGCTCCGCCCGGATTCAGGAGCATGAACACACTTATCACGGATCCGATTCATGTCCCTGCCCCCTCTTTGTTAATATCGAATATATTCTTCCATAATAATAACGGATTGCCATTATGGAACGACAGCCTGTTCGGAGGCGTCCCCTTTTTCGGCTACTACACTTCTCCGGTGAAATTGCTGTTCTATACCTGCATTCCTCCGGTCAGAGCTCACGATATATTTTTGTTTATACACCTCTGTGTGGCAGGAATTTTTTGCTGGTTGTTCCTCCGCCAGCTCCGGCGCAGCCGGACAGCCGCACTCGCCGGGGCGTTAATGTGGATGTTCAACGCTTACGTAATGTGCTGGTTTGAGTTCGAGGCATTCACTTTGCTCGCCGCCACACTGCCCGCCGCGTTGTTGTTCATCGACCGCTGGTTGCGGCGTGGCGGGATCATCAACTGGTTAATGCTTACGCTGACCTTAAGCTGGGCAATGACACCGGGATTTGCTCATCTTTTGATGCTGCACCTGTTGCTGCTGGCGGCTTACACTCTGTTTCTGACGGCACCGGGATTTATAAAAAACCGCAAACGCGAATGCATAAAAAGAACAGCTGGAGTTTTGCTGGCGGTATGTGTAAGTTTTATGAGTGCGCTTAACTTTTTTCTAGATCACTATGAGACTTATGCCGAAGGTAGCAGAGAGCCTTACAGTTTTTCCAGACTGCTGGAGCACACCGGCAGAGTCCCAGCCAGATTTCTACCACAACTGGTATATCCTTATTTTTTTGGTTCACCCTCTAAAGAATTCAACTTTCTGCCGCGAGATCACAAAACCCAATTGTATAATAACTTCAGTGAAATGTGCATCTTCTGCGGCATACCCGCACTGCTTCTTCTGGCGGCGGCGCTTGCGGGGCTGAAACGCCATTATCGCCTCAGATTCTTTTTCTGCGCCGGCGTAGTCATCCTGCTGATGTGTATGGGTACAATACTGTATTATCCGCTTTACCTGACTGTTCCCGGACTTAAACTGACCACTCCTACCCGCCTGCTCCAGCTTTTCGGCTTCTGCGTTTGCATATGCTCGGCGTTCGGACTGGACATCATCCTGAAATCCAAGCTCGTCAGATACAAAACCATTCTAACCGGGTTATGGCTCGCCATCGCCGCTACGGCACTGCTGCTCCCCTTAGGCGCAATGACCGAAACAGGGGTCAAACTCATCTTCAACAATCCAGCTAAACTCAAAGAATATAGCGAATTTGCCCGACATTTCTATTCGTTCAGCTCGCCGGACATATACATTCCACTTATAAGCATGGCGCTGAGCTTGCTATGCTGCCTATGCATAGTATACAGCCATAAAAAGATATTGAAACATGTTGCTTCCGCACTGTTGATTCTGCTGCTGGCAACCGAACTTATGACCTTCGGCTGGAACTACAACACCGCCGTACCCGTCGCCGACGCCTTCCCCCCTACCCCGGGGATAGATTTCCTGATGAACCAGGAAAAACCTTTCCGCATTATGACGCTCGGTCCTTTCTATCTCAACGCTTTCGCCCCGTTCGGAATCGAAAGCGTGGGCGGCTACGCTTCGGCAATGCCGGAGAAGTTTAAAAAATACATATACTTCAGCCAGCAGTTTAAACAATCCGGCGGCTACGCCAACCGCATTCTCTCGCTCAGAACCCATGCATCACCACTGATTGACCTGCTTAACGTCAAATATATCCTCACTCCACCCAAGAGCGGAATGCAACGCGACGCGAACTTAAAACTGATCTACTCCCATGAAATAGATGTCTATGAAAATAAGAACGCCCTGCCCCGTGCATTTTTCGTACCCGAAGCCATAGCCTGCGACAACGCGCAAGAAGCGTTCAATAGGCTCACCACTATGACACGCGAAGAACTCCGCAGCAAAGTCATCATTGAATCAGCCGCACAGAAATTTGATGTGACGCCATCAACTACGTCTACACTGGTGGCAATAAAAGACTACGCTCCCGGCAAGATAAAACTGAATACCTCAGGACTTACCGGCGGCTACCTGGTTCTAAGCAACAACTACCATCCAGGCTGGGAATGCACCATCAACGGCATACCCGCGGACATACTCAAAGCAAATTATATAATGCAGGCAATCGCCCTGCCCCCAGGCGAAAATACCGTCATTTTCAGCTTCAGTCCGGCTCTACCTGTCATTTTTCTATGGATTTCCATCGTTATATACATTGCTCTGACCACGTTACTGGTATACTTTATTGCAAGAAATCTATACAATATCAGGTACATATGCAAAAAACGACCATAATCATACCCTGCTACAATGAAAGCGGACGTCTTCCAGTGAAAGTAATCGAGGAGTATCTGACGGCAAATACGAATGTATCTTTTATTCTAATCGATGACGCCAGTACCGACGACACCGCCGAACTCATAAGAGCTCTGGCGGATAAGCATGACCGGGTTGAAGCTCTTTATCAGCCACTGAACGCCGGCAAGGCGGAAGCCGTACGCCGGGGCATAAATACAGCACTTGAAAATTCGCCCGCATATGTTGGTTACTGGGACGCAGATATGGCTACGCCGCTCAGTGAAATAAGCGATTTTCTCACGCACTTCAACACCGGCGGCTATTCCGCCGTATTCGGCTGCCGCCTCGCCCGGCTGGGAGCGGAAGTATACCGGAAAGACACCCGGCATTATATCGGTCGGGTATTCGCCACCGTTGTCAGTAACCTCCTGCGAATAAAAGTATACGACACTCAATGCGGTGCCAAGATATTCACCGCCGGACTCGCCCGCGAAATATTCGCGCAACCTTTTATCACCCGCTGGCTTTTTGATGTGGAATTACTCAAAAGAATAATCAAACTTCATGGCAAAGAAAAGACCGCAAAAATAGTATATGAGTACCCGCTCATGCACTGGCGGGACGTAGGCGGGTCAAAGCTCAAACTCTCGACCATGCTGAAAACTCCGCTGTACCTGATGCAGATATTTCTTGGCAAATAGTGCCTATCTGGCGACGACAAAGCGATTACGCCCGGTAAGATCCTTAAGGATTTTCACGTCTGAAAAATATTTTGTAGCCCGGCATATAGCGCAAACCTCATCACCATGATCAACGCCCAGCTCAAGGATCATAAAAGATTCATCCTTAAGATAATCAGGAGATTGAGCCACCAGCCGCCGCACCACATCCAATCCGTCATCGCCCCCCACTAGAGCACTTATCGGCTCATGACATCTGACCTCATCATCCAGACAACAATACTCTTCCTCGGTTACATAAGGCAGATTCGCAGTGATTACGTCAAAACGTTTTCCCTTGAGACGCGAAAACAGATCACCTTGAATTATTTTAGCATTGCTCAGCTTATAACGACGCAGATTTTTGCGAGCATATTTAATGGCTTCGCCGCTTAGCTCCACTCCGGTTACCATAACGTCAGGACGCTCAAAAGCCACCGCCAGCGCGATAGCTCCGGAACCGGTGCCAATGTCGCACATCTCAGCATCCGGCGGCGCATGCTTGATGACATATTCCGCCAGCAACTCGGTTTCTGGACGCGGAATGAGAACCCCCGGGCCAACCTCCAGCGACAGATCCATAAAGTGAGCCCGCCCCAGTATATACTGTAAAGGCTCACGCAAAGTACGACGCTCAATGAACTCACACAGCTTGCGCTGCGCTCCCGGAGATATCCTCACGTCCGGTGAAACATATAATTCCAGACGTGGAATATTAAGTTTCTCAGAAAATAAGATTTCGGCCTCGCCTCGGGCGTTTTCTATGCCCGCCTCGCGGAATATATCTATGGTCTGCCGTAGCAGAGACTGTATTGTATGCGAACTCATTTGTTTCTCCCCCCCGGAAAACATATTATTTATCACTGGCTTCAGCAAGGATATCGGCAAATTCGCCCGGAGACACCTCTTCAAGGTGCTTGCCCCGCGCCGCCAGTTTCTCATTGACCTTTATAGCCGTCTCGGTCATCTTTTCGTGTGTTTCCTCCGAACCGCCGACAAGATAAAAATTATCACCCTTCGTGATACGTTTATGTTCATCTTTATTATCCAATCCCAAACCCAGCATCATCGCCTTGGAATTTTTATGCCCGCCCGGAGCCGTCATAACTATATCCTCTCTACTATTTACCTCAAAACTCATATAGCTTATGACTATAATATAGCTCAATCCCGCGCCTTTCTCAACTGCCCATTCCTGGATAAACCATAAAAACGTATAAATAAACACCGCCAAGCCTGCCGCGAGGGCAAATCTGACGGTGTTGCTTATTATAACAGTTTATGCAGGATTAAAAACCCCAGAACTTTTTGGGACCTGAATATGACATTCTTTCGGCGAGCTTTTCAGCCACGGAATAAGGAATCTGACCCAGATTGACCATATTCGCCAAAGCGTCCGCCAGCACCCGGCGGAACATCTCGAAGCGTGAGCCGTAGGACAACAGTTTGCGGGAATCGGAAACCATACCCGCGAAGTTCGCCAGAACGTCCACTGAGCCGATGTATTCAAGCTGACGCTTCATGCCGATAGGATTATCGTTGAGCCACCATGCAGAACCGAGGTTGACCTTGCCGCCAAAAGCGCGCGACATGGTCGCGAGCAGATGCTGATGCGTCGTATCCAGGCAGTAGAGAACTACTTTCAGGCGATCATCAAAGCGGTTCAGGAAAGATTTAAGAGGAGTGAACACGTCAAGCAGAGGACGCGCCACGTCGCCACCGCTATCCGGCCCGAGATTATTATAAAGCGTGTCGCGCACGTCACGGACGGCGCCGATATGAATCTGGAACACCCAATCTTTTTGTGAATTGAACTCCGCCACTTCCCCAAAGAAATAACTCATAAAGGCGGTCTGTTCGGCTTTGCTGAGGGATTTGCCGTCAAGAGCTTTTTTGAAGGCAGCATCGGCATCGGCTTCTGACACATCGGCACCAAAAGGCACTTCCACGCCGTGATCGCTGGCGAGGCAGCCGCGAGCGGCAAAGTAATCGTGAGACTGGCGCATCGCCTCAATCAGGTCACCGACTGAATTAATGGTCATGTTAAAACGCTTTGCGACCGTGTCGATGTACTCTTTCCAGCCGGGCTTGAAAATATTCATGGCTTTGTCCGGACGCCAGGTCGGCCGCAGCAGGGTTCTGTTCATAGATTTATTGACTTTGACGTGGTCTTCGAGAAGATCGACTGGATCATCGGTGGAGCACATGACTTCTATCTTCATATGGTCAAGCAATTGCTGCGGACGGTGTCCCGGTCGCGCCAGCACCTCGCTGGCTTTATCCCATATAGAATCTCCGGTGTCGGGACCGAGCAGCTCGTCAATGCCCAAATAACGTTTGAGGTCAAGATGAATCCATTCGTACACTGGGTTCCCGGCTATTTCCGGGAAAACTTCCGCCATCATCATCCATTTTACTTTGGGATCCTGATTTCCGGTGATAAATTCTTCAGGCACATTGCGTTTGCGCAGGATTTCCCATACATAGTGGTCGGTGGCGGCAAAGAGCTGCCAGGGGTTCGGATAGTTGTTGTTAGCGGCTATTTCCTTCACGTCGGCATGGTTGTGCGGGTCTATGACCGGCAAATCTTTTATCGCGGTATACAGCGCGAGCGCAACTTCAGAGGAAAGCAGATATTTCTCATCCAAAAAACTCATTTTATTATTTCTCCAGTTTATGGTTCAAGTGTATATGCGTTCGTATGATTAAGAATAACACAGCTAAACGATTAGTCCAGTAAAAAAATCATAAATCCTTTTAAAACTTGCACAGTTTTTGATGTAAAAGCTGGTATGGAACAAAAAAACTCAAGTGTTTTCTGACAATACAGTGACATAATATGTCAAAATCGTTTGAAATTCATAACAGTTGATTTATCTTTTCATATTATACTTTTTTATAATCCGGGGAACAGCTGTAGTTACCGGGGACAACATTCGGGAAGATATAGATTATGAGACAGGATTTTTTGCCATTTTCAAAGCCCTCTATAAGTGAAGAAGATATTGCAGCGGTAGGAGATGTGCTCCGCTCCGGGTGGATTACCACCGGTCCTAACTGCGCTAAATTCGAAGATGAGATATGTGAATATACCGGTGCTGAAAACGCGGTCGCCATCGTTTCCGCCACGGCAGGCATGCACACGGTGCTGATGGCGCTGGGAATCGGACCTGGCGATGAGGTTATAACACCTTCGCTCACCTGGGTTTCCACGGTGAATATCATCACGCTGCTGGGAGCCACTCCGGTTTATGCCGATGTGGATCGCGATACTCTGCTGATAACTCCGGAGAGCATCGAAAAATGTATAACCCCGAGAACCCGCGCCATAATCCCCGTACATTATGCCGGAGTACCGGTGGATCTGGACGGCATTTACGCACTGGCGGAAAAGCACGGCATAACGGTCATTGAAGACGCCGCTCATGCCGTCGGCACATTTTACAAGGGCGAACATATCGGTCAGCGCGGCATAGCCATTTATTCGTTTCATCCTATAAAAAACATTACCACCGGCGAAGGCGGTATGGTTACCGCGCCTGATAACGATTTCCTCAATAAGGTACGGCAGTTGAAATTTCATGGTCTGGGCGTCGATGCGTTTGACCGCAATACTCAAGGGCGCGCTCCGCAGGCGGAAGTCATCACCCCCGGATTTAAATATAACATGACCGATATTTCCGCCGTTCTAGGTAGAAGACAGCTTGCAAAACTGGAAGAATTTAACGCGAAACGCACCCGTCTGGCATTAAGATACCGGGAGTTGCTTGCCGACATCCCGGGCGTCCTGCCGCTGGAATTTCCTGAAAATTATGATTTTACTCATGCCTGGCATCTGTTCATCGTCAGAATTGATATCGATGGATTGTCGCGCGATGCGTTTATGGAAAAACTGAAAGAATACAAAATCGGCACCGGATTGCATTTCCGCGCCGCTCATGGACAGAAGTACTATCGCGAACGTAACGTTGTCGCCCCCGGCGGTTTGGTCAACACCGAATGGAATTCCGACCGGATATGCTCTCTGCCGCTTTTCCCCGATATGACTTTCCAGGATCAGGATGATGTAATAGAGGCAATAAAGCAGGTGATTAAAGTATGAAAGAAGGAAACACCGCTCAGGAAAATATAAAAATAAGTCTGCTGGTATTCTGGGTGTTAGCGGTGGCGATGATGTTCGTTGAACTTGGCGGCACCATCCTGTGGGGGTCGGAAGACCGCTGGGCGGAAATATCCAGAATGATGCTCCTCAGCGGCGACTGGTGGCACCCTTGTATCAATGGTGATATCTATTTTGATAAACCTTTGCTGTCATACTGGATGATAACTATTCCGGGTCTGATAGTCGGCTATGTTGACGAATTTATTATCCGCCTCCCCAGCGCGCTGGCGGGGTTGGCGGGACTTTGGGGAACATATGTACTGGGAAAAAAACTTTGGAACCGCAAGGTGGCACTGGCGGCATGCTGGATACTGCTCAGCGCTTCGGGATTTATTTTCTGGAGCAGAAAAGGCGCCGCGGACATGGAAAACATGGCGGCGATCATTCTGGCGGTGGCATGGTACTTTCAATGTCGCGACAAAGCCGGATTTTTCTCCTATTTTCTGTTCTTTTTTATCTGCATAGCCGGGGCGCATACCAAAGGCTTGCCAGCGATCATAGTGCCGCTGGCGGCGATAGCACCAGATCTGATACGTCATAACAACTGGAAAAAACACTTCAAAGTATCATTTTTCGCGGCGGGCATAATCTGCGCGGTTCTGTATTTTGTGCCTTTCGTGATCGCGTCTATGGCTCCTCTGCCTCAGGGCTGGGAATATCCAGCTGGACAACTCACCGGATTGGAACTGGTATGGCGTGAAAACATCATGCGTGCATTTAACTCTTATGATCACAATGATGAACCGTTTTTTTCCTACCTGTATCACATTCCGCGGCTGATGATTCCCTGGACACTGCTGCTTGTCGCGGCGCTTGCCGCCATGATTCCCCGATACAGGAAATTCAGCGATAACAATCGTTGGCTGCTGGAGGTCATATTGATCATTCTGCTGCTGTTTACCGCTTCAGACTCAAAAAGATGGTATTACATTCTGCCGATTATGCCGTTTTGTTCGCTATGCTGCGGCGTGTTTATATTTGAAAATCTGCGCGAAAACTGGAAACGCTGGACTTTTATCCTGTACAAATATGTGGCGATTATCTGTGGCATGGTACTGTTGTTCACTATCCCTGTATATCGCATCGGACTTCTGGTGATGTTCAAGCTTTCCGCTCTGGATAATAAACATCTGGCGAAATTGAGCCATTTCTACGACGTCGAGATCCATATCGGCTGGCAGATCGCGCTCACGCTGACCGGCATACTCGCGCTGGCACCATGGCTATTGCTCAAACGCAATAACGCAGGACGCTTCAACCTTAATCCTATACTTGGAGCGGAGCATGCGAAATGGGCGGCTCTGATGCTTTCGGTATGGGCGCTGATGTTTGGCGGCATGTGTATTTTCCCCGGCACAGTAGAACAATTCAGGACAGAAAAGGATTTCGCGCTGGAACTGGCTGAGGTCATGAAAAAACGCCAGTTGAAACCGGCTGATGTGGCGTTTTTCCTGAAAGCTTCTCCTGCTATTATTTTCTATGCCGGATTTGAAGGACCCGCCACATTTCTTATTGATGAGACCAAAGATGGGGTGGAAATAAGCGCAGAGGAAAAATACCGGAAGTGGCTTAAAACTTCGTCAAAAGGCAGGTTGCTAATAAGTCAGGAGAGATATATCGAACGTCTTCAGGAATTCATCCCCGCGAAAAAGCTTGAAGAAGCCGTGCTGCACGAGAAAACATTCCCCTGGGATTACGAGAAAAAACCAAAGAAAAGAAAAAACGTATTAGTCTTCCAACCATAATTACAAGGAATTAATATCATGATCAGTACATCTAAAGAAATAAATTTCATATCCATAGTAATACCTGTTTATAACGAGGATGCGTCCCTTGACGAGCTCATAAAAAGATGTCTTGACAGTTGCGAAAAAACCAATAAAAAATTCGAGATAATCTTTATTGACGACGGCAGCTCCGACAAATCAGTGGAAATCCTCAACGCGGCTTCCGAAGCCAACCCCGGAAAGATCATAACTGTATTGCTCAACCGGAATTACGGACAGCATTCAGCAATAATGGCGGGCTTCTCTCAATGTGAAGGAGATCTGATCATCACTCTCGACGCCGATCTCCAGAATCCTCCTGAAGAGATTACCCGTATCGTCGAAGCCGCAGAACAGGGCAATGACGTGATTGGTACCCGCCGCGTAAACCGCCAGGATACCCTGTTCCGCCGCTTTGCGTCGTTTATCGTCAACAAAGCGGCGCAGCGCGCCACCGGAGTAAAGATGAATGACTACGGATGTATGCTGCGCGGTTACCGCAAACACATCGTACACGCCATGCTTCAGTGTCATGAACGCAGTACCTTTATCCCGGTTCTAGGCAACAGCTTTGCTCGAAACACCATTCAAATTGACGTGGCGCACAATGAACGTGTCGCTGGAGATTCTAAATACTCCCTCTGGAAACTTATCAATCTCCAGTTCAACCTGTTGACCTGCATGACCACTTTTCCGCTGCGCTTGCTGAGCGTGATCGGCGGCGGCGTATCCGGAGTCGGCATCCTGTTGGGTATCTACATTTTGATCCGTCGATTTTTATTGCCTGGAGGTCATGACTGGGCGGTTGGCGGTATATTTACTTTATTTGCCATAGGTTTCATTTTTTCCGGCTTCCAGCTTATCGGAATGGGATTACTGGGGGAATACATCGGCAGAATATATGACGACGTCCGCGCCAGACCGAAATATTTTATCCAGTCGGTAAACGGCAAAGACAAAGTCGAGCTTTAATCAAGTCAGTACTTATATACTGAACTCATCCGCGCCCGCATTGAGGCGGGCACGGATTTTTTTGTATGCCCGGCATGGGCGATAACTCGACGGTGAAAGTCCGTTACAGACTTGGCAGTAGGAACTGTTAGCTTAAGACAAGGGTGTCCATCGTGAGGTGGAATCTGAAAGAAGTCGGCGGCAAAATCCCGGACTGACGAACAGAAAATACATATAAGGCATATGCGAGGCGGACGAGCTTGCAAAACAAAGCGAAGTCCAATACTGCCCGAACCTCGCGGTGTAAATGTATCGGGTATATGGGATGAAGGTTATCGCTCTTATCCGGGGAGGTCTCAACGGCACGGACGACGCTGTAATAATACAGATAAGTTCAACCCATGCAGTGATGTATGACTGAGCGTTGAGAAGTCAGCAGAAGCCATAGTACCGCGAAGCGGGAAGGGCTGAACAGTAGTAATCTTTCGTAAAGTGAAAGGTATGACATGTGTGGAATGCAGAAAATCTGGAAACAGAACTACTCGGAGAAGGATAAGCTGGAAGCGGAAAGCTATTCGGGAGTGCGGAGCATGCCGATACGGGAAACTGGGGCGAAGGATGGTGCTGATCTGTTTGAGCGAATACTTGAGCGCAATAACCTCAATCGAGCGTACAAACAGGTCAAGAGAAATGGTGGAGCGCCGGGCGTTGATGGCATGAGCGTTGACGACTTATTGGCGTATCTGCGCGAACACAAAGATGGCTTTCTGGAAAGCCTCCGAGACGGAACTTATCGCCCACTCCCGGTTCGCCGGGTAGAAATTCCGAAACCGGATGGCGGAGTACGGTTGCTTGGAGTACCGGCAGTGATGGACCGGATGATACAACAAGCAATATCGCAGGTACTATCCCCGATATTCGAGCAGGATTTTTCCGAGACAAGCTACGGCTTCCGACCGGGACGAAGCGCACATCAGGCAATCCGCAAAGCACAGGAATACTACAATCAGGGCTATCGGCGAGTTGTCGATATCGACTTGAGCAAGTATTTCGACACCATCAACCATGAGCTGCTGATGGAAATGCTACGGACGAAAATATCCGATAAACGGGTACTTTCCCTGATAAAACGCTATCTGAAAAGCGGGGTAATGATTAATGGCATTGTATCCGCAACAAACGAGGGCAGTCCGCAAGGCGGTAACCTGTCGCCATTGTTGAGCAACATATACCTGACATCATTTGACCGCGAACTGGAACGCCGGGGACATAAGTTCGTGCGTTATGCCGATGACGTCAATATTTACGTCAAGAGCCAGCGAGCCGCCGAACGCGTACTCGCGAGCAGTCGGAAATTTCTTGAAACGAAACTAAAACTTAAGGTAAACGAATCCAAAAGCATGGCAGGCAGTCCGCTGAAACTGAAGTTTCTCGGTTTTGCCTTGCGAAGCACGACCAAAGGTCAAGCCGGGATTCGAGTCCATGAGAAGTCTATAGACCGCTTCAAGGCAAAAGTTCGCGAGTTGACCCGACGGAATCAAGGCAACTCGGTGGAATATATGTTGCACAAACTACGGCAATATACCATCGGATGGCTTGGCTATTACGCAATAGCGGATATGAAATCATTTATGCAACGCTCCAGCGAATGGATACGGCGCAAAATCCGGACGTATGTATGGAAACAATGGAAACGAGTACGGACAAGATTTGACCGGTTGCAGAAGCTGGGGATTCATAAGGGGAAAGCGTGGGAATGGGCGAATACAAGGAAAGGCTATTGGCGAATCGCCGATAGTTGGATATTGCACCGCTCATTAACAAATCAACGTATTGCGGATATGGGATATGATGATATCTCAATCCGCTACAATGCGTTGCACTCAAACTACTGAACCGCCGTATGCCGAACGGCACGTACGGTGGTGTGAGAGGACGTTCCGGCAAATAATGCCGGAACTCCTACTCGATTTATAAATGAATTGATTCCGGGTCTGGTATATTCATAAACAGATTATATAAAGGACGGTTTACGTAGTAGTTGTACTTCCCGATACTGTGCTTTTCCAGAATTCCGGAATCAGCCAGTTCGTTTAAGTATTTTATGGCGGTAACACGCGACACTCCAAGATCATTTCTGAGCAGTTCTATTTTTGTGTATGGATGACTGAAAAGATTATTCAGCAACTCATGACTGTATAACTTTGAATGATTCAGCTTAAGTTTTTCCTTAAGTTCCTGCATCTGTTTTTTGATGCGTTGTACAATCCATATTGTCTGCCTGGAAGTCTGCTCCACTCCTTCAAGCATGTATAATATCCATGGTTCCCAGTCTCCACGGCGATGCACCCCATCAAGCAATGTGTAATAACGGAATTTATTGCCAATAATATAACGGCTGAGATAGAGGATTGGCAATTTCTGTAATCCCTTAATTACCAGATAAAGAATATTGATGATTCTTCCAGTACGCCCATTTCCGTCATAGAACGGATGAATGCTTTCGAATCGATGATGGATGATTGCCATTTTCACCAGAGGATCAACATCAGAAAGTGAATCGTCATTTATGTAACAATCCAGATTTTTCATCATGGATATAATGTCCTCGTAATCTTGGGGAGGAGTGTAGACGGTTTCCCCGGTCGCCTGATTCTTTAGTACAGTTCCGGGAAGTTTTCTGAATCCTGCATTGTTATGTTCAAGAACCTTATGTATTTCCAGAATTCCGGTAGTTGTAAGTAGACCGTTTTCCCTGACCTGCTTGAAGCCTGTCTTAACCGCTTGAACATAACGACTTACTTCCTTGCTGGCAGGATTATTTATCACTTCAGAAAACAATTCTTGCTTATAGAGCTCATCGTGAGTTGTAATTATGTTCTCTACCTCAGAACTATCCTTGGCTTCCTGTAGTGCGAGGGTATTTATAAGAATAATCTCGTTCGGAATAGTCTCCGCAATTCCTTTCAACTCCGCAAGGTAGCGGTGTGCGGACGCCAATTTTTTCAACACTGCCGGAGTTTCTATATCTATCGGCAAAGGCAACAGTGATAACATATCAGCCATTATCTACACCCTCATGTAAAAATCTAGAAAAATTAACCTCTCATACCGCCATCAAGTAAAAATAATGCGCTTTTCTTTACTTGACAAGGGCTATGTGTAAAGATTTCTCGCTTTTCTTTACTTGAGACACGATTGAAATGGCTTCCCCCGTGCATTCCCTTTAAGAGCATTGTCCCGCTGACACCTACGGTTTTTAGCTTGCGGCTCTTGAATATAAACTTCAAGGTTGTATGGTATGCGTGTAAAACATCAACCATTTAAAAAAAAGAAGTGTCTGTTATTCGATGAACAACGAAGCAGTGATTGTTGAAAGCGTCGGACAAGCCGGTTTCCTGAACCAGGTGATCCGGATGATTCAAAAAGCGATACGCAAAAATCTTATTCCTGGAATAGCAATACAAATTCTCGCGTTGGCGCTGGTAGGCAGTTACTATTTTTTCCCGGTGGTAACGGCATTCTGGAACAATATAGCTGACTTCAAATCCGGCAGCGGGTTGATATTCGCCATGATTTCCACCGCCACATTCGGTGGCTTGATTCCTTTTTTGTATATGCTCCTAACCGGCAGGAGCGGACACAGGCAACTGACCGCTAACCTCGCTTTCGTCATTCTCTACTGGGCATATCGCGGCGGCGAAGTTGAACTGTTTTATCAGTTGCAGGCATGGATGTTCGGAGATAAGTGCACTGTTCCGGTTGTAATAAAAAAAGTGATGATGGATCAGTTTGTATACAACCCGATATGGGCTACG